>CACGWH010000009.1 GCA_902576765.1 uncultured Pelagibacteraceae bacterium | reverse complement strand
ATAAATTGTATCCGCTTGTGTAGGAGAAATTAAAAATAAACACAATAAAATGAACTTAAATAATTTCATAATTAGTATTATTGAAGATATTCCAATTTGTTAGAATGTGATAGAGTTTTTGTGATGAAAAAAAAAAGTAATAAAGAGCCTGTTCAACCAGTAAGTGGAACAAAGGTACCAAGATTTGCAGGGCCCTCAACTTTTGCTAGACTACCAGAGTTAAGAGATGTTGAGTATTGCGATGTTGCTATCGTTGGAATACCTTTTGATGCAGGTACAAGTTATAGACCTGGAGCAAGATTTGGTCCACAAAGTATTAGACAAGCGTCAAGACATTTAAGAACAAATTATCATCCAAGTTATGATGTTGAACCCTTTAAGGTTCAGCAAGTTGCTGATGCTGGAGATATTGCCTGTAATCCATTCAATATAAATGAAGCGATTAAACAAATAGAGGAGGGAGCTACAGATTTGTTAAAAAAGACAGGTGGAATTATAAGTCTAGGTGGAGATCATACTATTGCTTTTCCTTTACTAAAAGCTGTTAACAAAATTAACAATGGTCCAGTTGCACTAGTTCATTTTGATGCGCATTTAGATACTTGGGATACCTACTTTGGTGCACCATACACACATGGAACTCCTTTTAGAAGAGCTAGAGAAGAAAATTTATTTTTAGACGACTCTTCGATGCATGTTGGAATAAGAGGTCCCTTATATAGCAGGAATGATATTAAAAATGATGAAAGTTTTGGTTTTAAAATAATACACTGTGATGAATTTCAAACTGAGGGGACTGATAAAATTGCTGAAAGAATTAAAAAAAGAGTAGGGAACAATCCATTGTACTTATCAATTGATATTGATGTTTTAGATCCTGCATTTGCACCAGGCACTGGAACACCGGAAATAGCTGGTATGACTACAAGAGAAATGGTCAATGTGATTAGAGGTTTGTCTGGAATGAATTTAATTTCTGCTGATGTTGTTGAAGTATCACCTGCTTATGACCACGCTGAAGTAACCTCACTTGCAGCTGCAACGATTGTTTATGAATTAACAAATTTGTTTGCAAAAAAATAAGGAAAGGTTAGGAGTCTGTTATGGAAAATAAAAAAAATTTTTATATCAATGGAAAATGGATTACTCCTAAAAGTAAAGAGGAAATTAAAGTAATTGATCCAGCTACTGAAGAAAACTGCGCTGTAATAACTTTAGGTAATAAAGACGATGTTAACGATGCAGTGAGTGCTGCCAAAAAAGCTTATAGTTCTTGGGCATTTTCAACAAAAGAGGAAAGAATAAGATTATTAGAAAAACTTTATGAAAATTATAAAAAAAGATGGGCAGATATTGCAAATGCAATTACAACCGAAATGGGCGCTCCAAAAGATTTTGCAACAAAACTTCAAGCTGGCACAGGTGCAGCACATTTAAAATCGTTTATAAGATATTTAAAAAATTTTGAATTTGAAAAACCTTTAGGAGAGCACGCACCTAATCAAAGACTCATATATGAACCAAAAGGGATTTGTGCACTAATTACTCCATGGAATTGGCCGATGAACCAGGTTTGTTTAAAAGTAATGCCTGCAATCGCATCTGGATGTACTATGGTTTTAAAACCCTCTGAATTAGCACCATTATCATCAATGATACTTGCTGAGCTTATAGATGAGACAAAATTTCCAGCAGGCGTATTTAATTTGATTAATGGTGATGGAGCAACAACAGGTAACTCCCTAACGAGTCACCCTGACATTAATATGATTTCATTTACAGGATCAACTAGGGCAGGAGCATTAATTTCTCAAAATGCTGCAAAAGATTTCAAAAGAGTGAGTTTAGAACTCGGTGGAAAAGGTGCAAATATAATATTTAAAGATGCTGATCCAGAAGCAATAGAAAGAGGTGCTTTAAGATGTTTTAGAAATTCAGGTCAGTCATGTAATGCACCAACAAGAATGTTGGTTGAAAAATCAATGTATAATGATGCTGTCGAAAGACTGAAAAAGTACACAGAAAATTTTGAGGTTGGTGATCCAAAAAAAGAGGGAGAGCATATAGGCCCTGTCATTTCTGAAACACAATACAATAAAATTCAAACTTTAATTAAAAAAGGCATGGATGAGGGCGCTAAGTTAGTAGCTGGGGGACCAGGCAAACCAGAAGGGTTTGATAAAGGTTACTTTGTAAAACCTACTGTCTTTGCTGATGTAAATAATAATATGGAAATAGCTAGAACAGAAATTTTTGGACCTGTTTTGTCTGTAATGCCATTTGAAACCGAAGAAGAGGCAATCAAGATTGCAAATGACACTCCATATGGATTAACAAATTATATTCAGACTACTGATAAGGAAAAAGTTAAGAGAGTTGCTAGAAAACTTAGATCAGGGATGGTTGATGTGAATGGAGCTGGTATTGCCGTCGATGCACCATTTGGTGGATTTAAACATTCAGGAATCGGAAGAGAAGCTGGCGAACACGGTCTTGAAGAGTTTTTAGAAGTTAAATCTGTGGGTGGATGGATTTAATTCAAAGAGGATTTCTTCTTAATTCCATCAAGAAATTTTAAACATTTTTTAATTTCATTTAACTCAATGAACTCATCGACTTTATGTGCCTGTTCAATAGATCCTGGACCACAAACTACTGTGCTAATACCAATTTCTTGAAATAATCCCGCTTCTGTTCCAAACGACACTACTTCTCTAGAGTTATCACCAGTTAAACTTGAAACTAATTCACATGCTTCTGAATTTTTAACACGATCAAAACCTGTTACTTCACCAATTATTTTTTTTGTTATTTTAGAGTTTGGAAAAATTTTTTTCATCTCTGGCAATAAAATCTCGTTAGCATACTTATCTATTTGTTCATTTAAAAATATTCCGTCCTCTTTAACTACTGGCCTTGTCTCCCATTCAATACGACATTTATCTGCAATTACATTATGTGCTATTCCACCAAATATACCTCCGACCTGTAAGGTTGAAAAAGGTGGATCAAAAATTGAGTTTTTTGGTTCTCTTTTTTTTAAATCTTCTCTAAGTTCTATTAGTTTATTTGCATATTTTGTTGCAAATTCTACTGCACTTACTCCTTTATGTGGCATAGAACTATGTCCAGCTAATCCCTCAAAATATGTAGTGTATTCGTAACAACCTTTGTGAGCATCTATAATTTTCATTTTAGTTGGTTCCCCAACTATACAAATACCATCTTGAATTTTTCTTTTTTTCAGTTCATTAATTAAAATTGGAGCTCCTAAACAAGCAGTTTCTTCATCAAAAGTAAATGAGAAGTGAATATCTCTATTAAGTTCAGTTTTTGAAAAAATTGGAGCAAATGCCAAAGTACATGCAATGAAACCTTTCATATCGCATGATCCCCTTCCATAAAGTTTATCACCTTTTATTGTTGCCTTGAAAGGGTCAGTACTCCAACTCTTTGAAACTGGCACTGTATCAGTATGACCTGATAAAATTATTGGTTTAATACCATTCAATTTTTTTGCTTTTATTGTAGCGAATAAATTAACTCTCTTTTTTTCATCATCAAATGTCTTGAAAGATGATGCGCCTAATTTATTTAAATATTCCTCACAGTAATTTATTAAATCACTGTTATCTTCTCCGGAAATAGTTCTAAAGCCAATCAAATCTGATAATATTTTGATAGAATTATCGTATAATTTATCTAAATTTACTTCTGTACTCATTAGTAATAATTAATATAAATACCTCATTTATGAAAGAACAAATAACTTACGACATATTTGAAAAAATAGATATAAGACTAGGAACTGTACTTTCTGTAAGAAAAAATGAAAAGGCCAGAAAACCTTCTTTAGTAGTTGAAGTTGATTTTGGAAAAGATATTGGTGTTAAAACATCATCTGCTCAGATAACACATTATTACAACGAGGAAAATTTAGTAGGAAAACAAGTAATTGGTATATGTAATTTTCCTGAAAAAAATATTGCAGGTATCAAGTCTCAATTTTTACTTTTAGGTTCTATAGACACCGATGGTAAAGTAACATTGGTCCATCCTTCACAAAAAGCAGAAAATGGTTTGCCTATAGCATAAATATGCATCCAGAAATATTTTCAATTGCTTTATTTTGGTTTGTTACCGCTTATACCCCTGGACCAAATAATGTAGTCGCCTCATATTCAGGATTTAATTTTGGAATTACTAAAACACTCCCACATATTTTTGGAGTTACTTTAGGATTTACCTCATTAGTAATTTTTTTATCTATAGGTTTAATTAATTTTTTTAAATTATTTCCAATAGTACAAGCTGTTATAAAATATCTTGGAACCTTGTTTTTGCTTTATCTTGCATATAAAATTGCATTTTCAAGTGCTTCAAGTGAAATAAAAAAAGAAAATCCAGTAAAGTTTATAGAAACATTTCTATTTCAATACCTAAATCCAAAAGGAGTATCAGTAGCTATTATAGTTGTTTCTAATTACGTAGAATTAGGTTCAAATTATATAAATTATGCGACTCAAGTTGTAGTGCTTGCATTTTTATTCTCGTCAACCAGCATCACATTATGGACTTTTATAGGTAAATTTTTAAGGAAATTTGCGACAAATGAGAAATTTATTAAGTACTTTAATTATGCTATGTCAGTGCTTCTTCTTTTGAGCATAATTACATTTTATATATAAACTATGAAACCAGGAACAAAAAATTCTTATAAATCATTATCAGAAATTTTAATAAATAATAAAAAATTCAAAATTTTTTCTTTATCAAAAGCTGAAGATAATGGTTTGACTGGTATTTCAAAATTACCAAAATCACTTAAAGTGCTCTTAGAAAATCTTTTAAGATATGAAGATGACCTAACAGTAAATAAAGCTCAAATCGAAGCTATAAAAAATTGGCTTAAAGAAAAAAAATCTAAAAAAGAAATAGCGTATAGGCCAGCTCGAGTCTTACTTCAAGATTATACAGGAATACCAGCAGTTGCAGATTTAGCTGCAATGCGTGAAGCTGTTAAAGAAAAAAATAAAGATCCGAATACTATCAATCCCCTTTCAACTGTTGATCTTGTAATCGATCACTCAGTTCAAGTAGATCAATCAGCTAAATCAGACTCATTCGATAAGAATGTAGAAATTGAGTTTAATAGAAATGGTGAAAGATACTCTTTTTTAAAATGGGGGCAGCAAGCATTTGATAATTTCAGAATTGTTCCTCCAGGCACAGGAATTTGTCACCAAGTGAATTTAGAATATTTATCTAAAGTAGTTTGGACAGCAGAATATAAAAATGAGAATTATTTATTCCCTGATACACTTGTTGGCACTGATAGTCATACCACTATGGTTAATGGTTTATCAGTTTTGGGTTGGGGTGTTGGAGGTATTGAAGCTGAAGCTGGTATGTTAGGTCAACCAATATCAATGTTGATCCCTGAAGTAATAGGTTTTGAAGTCAAAAATAAGTTGCCAGAAGGCACTACAGCCACAGACTTAGTTTTGACAATTGTAAAAATGTTAAGAGACAAAGGGGTAGTGGGTAAATTTGTAGAATTTTATGGCGAGGGATTGAAGAATTTAACTTTAGCTGATCGAGCGACAATTGCAAACATGGCTCCAGAATATGGTGCCACTTGTGGTTTCTTTCCAATAGATGATGAAACATTAAAATATTTAAAATTTTCAGGAAGAGATAAAGAAACAGTTAAAATAGTTGAAGATTATGCTAAAGCACAAGGTTTATGGGCTAGTGATGAAATTGAGTTCACGGATACCTTAACATTAGATATGTCTACTATTGTGCCCACAATCTCTGGACCAAAAAGACCTCAAGATAAAGTTTTATTAACAGATGCTTCTAAAAGTTTTAATAAAAGCTTTAAAGAAATTACAAAAAAAGAAAATTTTTCCAAATCTAAAGTACCTAACTCAGATTTTGAAATTAAAGATGGTTCGATTTTAATTGCTGCCATTACTTCTTGTACAAATACATCTAATCCAAATGTTTTGATTGGTGCTGGTTTACTTGCTAAAAAAGCTGTTGAATTAGATTTAAAAGTCAAACCATGGGTTAAGACTTCATTAGCGCCTGGATCTCAAGTAGTGACAGATTACTTAGAAAAAGCAGGATTAAATATTTATTTAGATAAACTTGGATTTAATCTTGTAGGTTATGGTTGTACAACATGTATCGGAAACTCGGGTCCACTTGCAGATAATATTATTGAGGCTATTCAAAAAGAAAATATTTATGGTGTATCAGTTTTATCAGGAAATAGAAACTTTGAGGGTCGTATTTCACCACATATAAAAGCCAACTATTTAGCATCACCACCTTTAGTTGTGGCCTACGCTTTAGCAGGCCATATGGAATTTGATTTGTTAAAAGACTCATTTGGAAAAGACAAAAAAGGTAATGGTATTTTTTTAAAAGATATTTGGCCTTCTAATAAAGAAATAGAAGAAACTTTAAAAATATCTTTAAATGCTGATATGTTTGTTAAAAGATACTCTAACGTTTCTGAGGGACCAAAACAGTGGCAAGAAATCAAAACGGAGAAAAGTAGTATTTATAATTGGGATGAAAATTCTACGTATGTAAAAAAACCACCTTTTTTTGATAATTTAACAGATGAGCCTGAGGGATTTAAGAAAATCGAAAATGCGCGACCATTATTAATTTTAGGAGATATGGTGACGACTGATCATATATCTCCTGCAGGAAATATTCAGAAAGAAAGTCCTACAGGTGAGTATTTTATGAAACATCAAATATTACCTAAAGATTATAATTCTTATGGCTCAAGGCGAGGAAATCATGAAGTTATGATGAGAGGTACATTTGCAAATATTAGAATAAGAAATGAAATGGCACCTGGAACAGAGGGCGGTTTTACAAAATTATATCCAGAAGAAAAAGTAATGCCTATTTATGATGCTGTTGTTGAATATAAAAAAAGAGGGACTGACCTAGTTGTAATTGGTGGCAAAGAGTATGGCACAGGATCATCTAGAGATTGGGCTGCTAAAGGAACCAAGTTATTAGGTATTAAGGCTGTATTGGCTGAAAGTTTTGAAAGAATACATAGATCAAACTTAATTGGAATGGGAATACTACCTTTACAATTTATCAATAATGTTAATAGACAAAATTTAAAGCTAATTGGCTCAGAACTTATTACAGTTGAAGGAATTGTGAACGGAATAGAACCATCAGATAAAGTTACAGTAGAAATAAAATATGCTTCAGGAGAAATTAAAAAAATTGAAACATTGTGTAGGATAGATACGAAAAATGAATTAGAGTACTATAAAAATGGAGGAATACTCCAATATGTTTTAAGAAACATGATTTAATTATGGATGAAGAAGTAACTATAATAGACTCAAAAACTAGAAACGAGAAAATTAAAAATTTTTTTCTAAAGAATGCAAAATTAATATCTTTTTTTATAATTGCTTTATTATTTGTTATAATAGGTTTTTATACATTTCAAATATTTCAAGATCAAAAAAGAGAGTCAATTTCTAACAAATATAATAGTGCAGTAATTGAGTATAATGAAAACGAAAGGTTAAAAACTGTCTCAGAGTTAAAAGAGGTCGTAAACTCTAGAGATAGCACATACTCGCCGTTAGCTTTATACTTTATAATTGATAATAACTTAATTGATAATAGAGATGAAGTTAATAAGTTATTTGATGTCATAATTGATAAAACTTCTTTAGAATTAGAAATAAAAAATCTAATAATTTATAAAAAAGGACTTTTTAATGCTGATTATGCAAATGAAAGTCAAATGTTAAAAATTTTAAGTCCTGTTACTAATTCCAAAAGTGTTTGGAAGTCTCATGTATTGTACTTATTAGCGGAATATTTTTTCTCAAAAAATGAAAAACAAAAGTCTAAGGAATTTTTCAATCAAATACTTTTGACTGAGAACGCCAATCAAGATTTAGTTAAGGAAGCACAAAAAAGACTTAATAGAGATTTAGGTGAATAATATTTTAAAATTATTATTGCTTCTTTTTTTTATTTCAGGATGTTCACTTAAAGATACAACTGGATTTTGGACAAATGAAAATGAAATAAGAAAAGTCGAGTCAAATTTTAAACCTTTATTCAAAAATGAAGAAAGGTTATTAAAAGAATTTAATAAAGACTTTAAAATAAAATTAGATGCATCATTATTAAAAAATGATAATTCAACAAGTTTAAATAATAACGATGGATACACAAGATACAAAGGTAATTTAAAAAAAATTTCCAAATATAATTTTTCCAAAATTAAAGATTATAATAAACTAGAGCCTGACTTAATTTTTCACGATAATGGAATTATTTTCTTTGATAATAGCGGTAATATTTTAAATTTTGATAACAACTCAAAATTAATTTGGAAAAAAAACATTTATTTAAAGAATGAGAAAAAAATTAAACCGTTATTATCAATGCAAAATAATAAGAATTATTTGATAATCGCAGATAACTTATCTAAATATTATGCCTTAAATATAAAAAATGGTGAAATTATATGGTCAAAAAGCCATCAATCACCATTTAATTCTCAAATTAAAATTTACAAAGATAAATTTTTTATTTTAGATTTAAATAATAATTTAATTTGTTTTTCATTGAAAGATGGTAGTAAAATTTGGAATTTTAACACTGAGAAACCTTTTATCAATCCATTAAAAAAACTTTCAATAGTTATAGAAAATAATTTGGTGATATTTAATAATTCTTTGGGGGATATAACTGCAGTCAATATTGAAAGTGGTGCATTAGAATGGCAAATATCAACTCATAATTCAGATGATTTAAACGAGATAATTAGTTTAAAAACATCTAATTTGATAATTGACGAAAGTAAAATTTTTTTTTCAAATAATAAAAATGTCTTTTATTCACTAGATTTAAATACAGGAAATATTAATTGGAAACAAAACATAAGCGCCTCTGTTAAGCCCGCAGTAATTGGAGATCTTTTATTTACAATATCTGATAATGGATATTTATTTTTAATTGATAAAAATAGAGGAAATATTGTTAGGATAAATGATATATTTAAAAATTTTAAACCAAAGGTAAAAAAAAATTTAGTACCCACAGGTTTTATCTTAGATAGTAACAATCTTTATGTATCAACCAATTTTGGAAAATTGTTAATTGTAAATATTGAAAATGCATCAATTAAAGAAATTTTAAAAATTGGCAAGGGTAAACTTTCAAGACCCTTTGTAAAAAACCAAAACTTATTTTTAATTAAAGACAACGCAATAATAAAATTAAATTAATGTTTCTTAAATTTTTAGAAAAAATAGGTAGAAAAAAAATTGTTTTAGATAGAGGACCATCACATCCTAAGTATAATGAAGCTAAACCATGGATGAATAGATATTATGTTCTATTAAGACATAGACCCAAATGGTTTCCATTCAATATCTTAATCCACGAAATGTTGGCTGATGATCATGGTGAAGGTGTTCATAATCACACATTTCCATACATAACTATAATATTAAGAGGAGGATATTGGGAAACATTAAGCACAGGAAAGTTTTGGAGACCTCCTGGCTATATTGGTTTTAGATCCGCAAACAATTTACATAGAGTAGATTTAAAACCTGGCACTAAACCTTTGACATTATTTATATCTGGCCCATTTGGATTAAGAAGGGGACCAAGATCGGAATATGGGATTGATTTTAAAACAAAAAAAAATTGATGTTTAAAAAACTTGAAGAAAAATTTAGACTTCATTGTAATGCAAGAAACTTAGAATTAAATCCAAATCAGATTTTCGTAATTAAAAAATTAGAAAATTATTATAAAGATAATTTTCGATCTTCTATTTTTAGTTTTTTTTCAAAAGAAGTTTCAAAAAAAAGTTTTTACCTTTGTGGAGATGTAGGTGTTGGAAAAACTATGGTACTTGATTTTTTTTTCAATCTTTTAGATCAAAAAAAACAGCGACTTCATTTTAATGAATTTATGTTAAATTTTCATAACTTTGTACATGAAAACAAAAACAATAATGAAGAAAACGTAGTAAGCATTTTTGTTAAAGATTTGAAATCTAAATTTTCCTTAATTTTTTTGGATGAGTTTCAAGTAACAAATATTGTAGATGCGATGATATTAGGTAAATTGTTCCAGGAAATATTTAGTCAAAATATAAAAGTTATTGTGACGTCTAATACAAAAATATCTGAATTATATAAAGATGGACTTCAAAGAGATCAATTTAAACCTTTTATTAATATCATGTTGGAAAAATCGATAGAACATGAACTTATAATTGATGATGATTATAGAAAAACAAAAGAAAATCAAAAACAAAGATATTTTTATCCATTAAATCAAGAGACTAATTTTAAGATAAACAAATTTTCTAGAACAATTACTAAAAATAAAAAATTATCATCAGAAATTTTGAATATAAAAGGAAGAAATTTTGAGATTAAAAACTTTTACGAGGGAATATCTAGGTTTGATTTTAATGATTTATGTGACCAAAATTTGGGATCGGAAGATTATTTGAAAATTGCTGAGAATTCTAATTTTATGATAATTGAAAAAATTCCAGAATTTAATGAAATTAATTCAAATCAACAACAAAGATTTATTACATTAATTGACATTATATATGACAAAAATATTCCATTAGCAGTAACTGCTAAAAATAGTTTAAAAAAATTTACTACTTCTAAATCATTAGAGGAACCATTTAAACGAACAATAAGTCGTTTATACGAATTAACATCAATGGATTTTAAAATATGAAGCAAGAATTTTATAATTTACAAATAAATACAGACGGCCAAAAATTATATGAATTTACAGATCAAACTATTCGATGGATAGAAAAAAACAATTTTAAGAATGGAATTTTGAATTTGAGTATTCAACATACAAGTGCTTCAATAATTATTCAGGAAAATGCTGACCCAGACGTTCAAACTGATTTGATTAATTATTTTGATAAATTAGTTCCAATGAATAATAAATTATATATTCATACCACTGAGGGAAAAGATGATATGCCAGCTCATATAAAATCAGCCTTAACTAATAATCAAATTTCTTTGAGTATAAAAAATAGTAAATTGTTACTTGGAACGTGGCAGGGCATATATCTATTTGAACATAGACTTAACCCACAAAAAAGAATTATTATTCATCACTTTTTAGGAGAGACTTAATTTTTTTTTAAACTTTGAAAAGCTTTTAGCGCAGCAACTCGTGCTTGTTCATGTATTACTATTGGTTTAGGATAGCTCTTTCCTATAATTGTTTTTATTGCCTCTTGATATTTCATTTCCATTTCCCAAGGTTTGTGAATAAATTTTTTTGGAACTTTTTCTAATTCCGGAACCCATTTTTTTACATAAATACCGTCTTTATCAAACTTTTCTCCCTGAAGAATAGGATTAAAAATTCTGAAGTATGGCGCAGCATCAGCTCCACAACCTGCAACCCACTGCCATTGTGCAACATTATTGGCTTTATTAAAGTCAAGTAAGCAATTTCTAAAATGTTTTTCTCCTTCGGTCCAATTTATCCTTAAATGTTTTACTAAAAAGGATCCAACTACCATTCTTATTCTATTATGCATCCACCCAGTTTCATAAAGTTCTCTCATTCCAGCATCAACAATTGGATAACCAGTCATTCCAGATTTCCATGCTTTCAAAAATTTTTCACTTTTAACCCAAGGAAATTTGTCAAATTCTTTTCTATAATTCCCTTTTAAAAATTCTGGGAAATAATTAATTAAGCTGTGTGAAAATTCTCGCCACCCTAATTCATTAATATATTTTCTATAACCAATTCCTTTTGATTTGATTTCACTACATTTTTTCCAAATTGTATTAACGTGAATTTGTCCATGCTTTATATATGGTGATAGTTTTGAAGTACCTTTAATTGAAGGATAGTCCCTCGCGGTGCCGTAATCTTTTATTTTATTTTCAATTAAGTTATTTAAAATTTTTTTTGAGTCATTTTCAGAAACTTTCCAATAATTCTCAAACTTTTTGTACCAATCTTTCTTTGGAAGAATATCTTTAGCCGCTATGCAATTTTTAAATAATAAAAATGTTTTAGATTTTTTTTTGATAATATAATTTTTGCTAGGAGGTAATCCCAAAAATTTTTGTTCAGCATTTCTCCAAAAAGGAGTAAACACTTTAAAAGGTGTTCCATCGTTTTTAGTTATTTCTTGAAATTCATTTAAAATATTTCCTTTAAAATATTTAAATTCAATTTCATTTTTAATTAAAATATCTCTTATTTTTTTTCCTTTAGCAATTACATCAGGTTCATAAATTTTATTCCAATATATTGAAACATTATCTTTTTTTTTAATTTTAGAAAAAACTTCCAACTCGTCTCCTTCTAATATTTGAAGGTTAATTTTGTATTTAGATAATTCTGATTTAAAAGACTCTAAAGATTTAAAAAGCCACCATTTTTGAGCTTCTCTTTTATTATCAAAGTCGTTTTTGTTATAAATATAAAGAGCAAGTACACCCTCGTGATTTTGAGTGGCATAAGAAAGAGCAGGGTTATGCTCTATTCTAAAATCTTCTCTAATCCATGTAATAGCATTTTTTGTCATAGAAATTTTTATTTTCTACCTTTTGATAGCAGCTGTTGATAAAGTTTTACATCTGCATTTCCTTCGCATCCAATTACTAAAATATTTGACTTTTTACTAAGATTTATCATTTTTTTTGCTTTAATATTGTTACAAATCCCAATTAAAGCAATTACCCCAGGAGCTGCGCATTCTCCACCTGTAATAGAGGTCTTACTAAACTTTTTATCTTTTAAGCCAGCAATAGTTTTGGCAATATCTTTATCAGAAATCGAAACACAACAATTGCTGGCTTTTTTTAATACTTGCCAAGGTACAAGAGACATCTCATTACAAGACATACCTCCCATGATACTTTCTTTTTTAATTCTGATTTTTTTTAATTTATTACTTTTAATACTTTGAAGAACACAGTCTGCTCTATCAGGTTCAACTATAATAATTTTAGGTATCTTTTTAAAATATTTTGCTACCCCAGCAACAACGCCAGCTGCTAATCCGCCGACACCAGCTTGAAGAAATATATGTGTTATATATTGATTAGTCTGTTTAGAAATTTCTTTAATCATAATTGAATATCCTGCCATAGTAAGTTGAGGAATATATCTATAATTTTTTGTAGACACGTCTTGGACTATCTTCCAATTATTTTTTTTTGACATTTTTTGGCATTCTCTTAGTGAGTCCTCATAATTTCCTTTTACTCTTATTACTTCTGCACCAAATTTCTTTATTTCTTTAACTCTATTTTCACTTACATACTGACTTACAAAAATTTTACATTTTAAATTTAATCTTTGAGCACCCCATGCAACTGACCTACCATGATTACCAGCTGTTGCAGAGGAGATAATTATATTTTTTTTTCCCTTAGATATTTTTTCTACAGCATAAGCACCGCCCAAAGCCTTGAAAGATTTTAAGTGAAATCTCTTAGATTCATCTTTGTAAAAAATATTATTTAAGTCTAATTTTTTTTGTAATTTATCAAGTTTTAAAAGAGGAGTATTGTTATAATTTTTCCATTTAGAAATTGAATTGTATGCATTTGTTAGCATTAATGAAGGAACATTCTTTAAGATATAACTTCTATTAAATATAAAATTATTATTTAATAAAAATTTTGATAACTTCCAACTCTTAATATTTTTAGTGTAGTCCACTTTAGCAATCTAAAGTATTTTGACTTTCCCATTTTGTAATGGGTTTTGATTTATCGAATTTTTCTTGATTGTCAAAGTCTTCAATTTCTGAATTTCTCAGTTTAATATAGCTATTAATTACCTCTTTTCCAAAAGTTTTATTCATTTCTTTATTATTTTTTAGTTGATCAAGAGATTGTCTTAATTCATCTGGAAGTTTTGGAAGATTAGGGTATCTTTTATAATCTGTGTACATGTTACAATTTAATGGTTTGCCAGGATTAATTTTATTTTTTAAACCATGTAAACCGGAGGCTAATACTCCTGCCTGTAATAAATAAGGATTTGCAGATCCATCCATTAATCTTAGTTCAAATCTTCCTGGATCTGGAATTCTTATCATGTGGGTTCTATTATTTCCGGTATATGAAATGCTACTCGGCGACCATGAAGCACCAGATTTTGTTGGAGGAGCATTTATTCTTCTATAGCTGTTTATTGTAGGATTAAAAAATGCCGATAAAGAAGAAGCATTTTTAATCACTCCTCCTAAAAAGTTATACGCCATTTTGCTTAAACCAAGTTTGTCTGATTGATCTAGAAATTTATTCTTTTTACCTTGCCAAACAGAAATATGTGCATGGCAACCATTACCTGTTAAGTTTTGAAATGGTTTTGGCATAAAAGTTGCTCTTAATCCATGTTTTTCAGCAATAGTTTTTACCATATACTTAAAGAAAGTATGTCTATCAGCTGTAGTCAAACAATCTGAATAATCCCAATTCATTTCAAATTGACCATTGGCATCTTCGTGATCGTTTTGGTATGGACTCCATCCCATTTCAATCATGCAGTCACAAATTTCTTTAATTAAGTCATATCTTCTCATTAAAGCTGACTGATCGTAACAAGGTTTTGACTGTGTGTCTCTTGGATCTGCAATAGAATTTCCATCAGGTGATATAAGAAAATATTCACATTCAACACCAGATTTCATTATTAGACCTTTTCTACTTAATTCTTTTATTTGTTTTTTAAGCATTACCCTTGGAGATGCATCGACTGGTTTTCCATTCATCCATAGGTCTGATGCTAACCATCCAACTTCTTTATTCCAAGGTAGTTGGATTAAACTATCCGGGTCAGGAATACCAAACATATCAGAGTCTGCTGGCGTCATATCTAACCAAGCAGCAAATCCTGCAAATCCTGCACCTGTTTCTTGCATGTCCTTTATTGCGTGCGCAGGCACTAACTTAGATCTTAAAACTCCAAATAAATCGACAAAGCTAATTAAAAAATATTTGATTTTTTTTTCTCTTGCAATTTTGAAAAGGTTTTTTGGCATTATTTAATTTAACATAATCATTTTAAAAAGGAGAAAATTGTTTCTTTATAATAAATAAGATTGACTATAATGATCACTATAACAGCTATTATTGCTCCATACTTAGCTTTTGGAAAAGCTACACCACGCATTTTCCTTGGTCTAAGTTCCTCATTGTTATTTTCTTCTGACATTTTTTAATATTAAAAAGGGCGCCTCAAATTAATGAAGCGCCCAAATTTTAGTTCTTATTACCAATCAGTAATATTACTTTTATGGTCATTTGGACCGTGTCTTTTCCTCGCCAATCTTTCAAGTTCATCACTTTCAGATTTTGAGGTTAAGACATGCCAACCTACCCATATAATGATAGCAAGTATCACTAATAAGCCTTCACTAGATCCTGCACCAGGATAAATAGCACCTGCAACTTGATCTGCAGGTTTATTTAGGTGATCAATCCAGTTTGTAACTGTTGCCATATTTTCCTCCTTTACCTGGTTGCGGACGCAACTGCTTTTTCATCTGATTTAGCAGTTTCCATTATTTCATAGTCTAATCCAGCTATTTCAACCTCACGCGGAATTCTAAGTTTACCCATTCCGTGTAGAATTTTAGCTATGATGTAGCCTGGTATTAATCCAAGAACAACAAACATGATTATTGCTCCTATGAACATTCCAAGCGGATTTATAGCTGCGTAAGTTGTTCCATCCCACATAGCTCCAACACTGTAACCAGATGATGGATAACCATTTAAGACAAAACCACAAATTACTAAGCCTATAAAACCGGCATAACCGTGAACTGCTACAGCACCTACTGCATCGTCGATTTTGAACTTACGTTCAACCCAATAATGTAGTTTATACGATAGCACAACTCCAATCATACCTATGATCATTGATTGAATTGGATGATATAAATCATTACCTGCTGAAGCACATATGATTCCTGCTAGTCCACTTGAGTAAGTCCAGAAAGGATCACCTTTTGCAATCCAATATCCAGCTAATAATCCTCCCGATAATGACATCAAGAAGTTAAAAGTAATACCACTAAGTGTAGTAGGCGTTACATAAATGTTTGTAGCAGTCCAGTATGATATACCTTCCATGCCATACTCAGGTCCCAAATTAAATATTGGAATATTACATGCAGCGTAGAATCCCCAGAAGCCAGTATAAATTAAAAATAATCCAATTGTAACTAGCCAAGGATTTCTTGGTCCAATATTTCTTGGTTCACCACTTGATGTAAATTTACCAATTCTTGGTCCTAAAACCATAAGAACACCTAGAGCAAATCCACCTGCAATAGCATGAATTACTCCTGATGCATAAGCATCATGATATCCTAAAAGTTTTAACATCCATCCATCAAAGTGCCATCCCCAAGCAGCATCAATTACCCAAAATACAGATCCTATTGCAATTGCAAGAATTCCAAATGCAAAAGTTGTAATTCGTTCAATGATTGCTCCAGAGACGATTGAAGCAGCAGTCCATGAAAATAATAAGAATGCAGCCCAAAAGACACCTGAAATGTGGTCACCTAAGTTTACAGCCATTAATTGACTTGTAGCTGTATAGAATTTGGCACTGAATGCCGAGTCATCGGTAATTAATGCAGTGCTTTCATTCATAATTGACGGAGCTAGTCCCGGTCCCGTTGGGAAAGCCCAGTAAATCCACCAACCAAATAAAAACCAAGTTACTGTTACCAAAGGTATCAGCATTGTGTTTTTCATTAGAGTATGTTGGTGATGTTTGTATCGAGAAGCTCCAACCTCATACATACAGAAACCGACGTGAATTAAAAACATCAGTACTACTGTTATCCAATAGTAAAATTCTGTAAATATAGTAGTAAGAGCAGCTAACTGATCAGTCATATCCTCTCTCCATATTAGTTTTTTAAAACCCTATAAAATTTTTAAGAGAGTGACAAACGAAACAAGCTTTAAAAACCCAACAAGGACGTCAGATTATAAAAAATAATCAACTTAAGATTGTGGCTCTAAAATTTTAAGTAAGCTTTTTTCAAATCAACAAGGGGGTGCTTTGGCGACATTTGAAACTTAACTAAAAGTTCTCTAGCAATCATGTCCCTGTCCTGTTGATTATTTGGAAGTTTAATTGAATTAGGAATTGTCACCCAACCGTTAGCATTTCTGCAAAATACAGCTGGTCTTCCTTCTTCATATCCCATGTGAACATCTTCTAGCCAATTTAAATCATCCCATCCCATTGCATCAATGTATTTTTTTAGAAAAGGTGTTATTTTAGTGTAATCTGGAAGAAGATTAACATCATATCTATAACCGATTGACTGACCAATCATCTTTTCCCTAGCTGTTTCTTTTTTCTTACCTAATTGTTGGTCCTTTACAGCTACAGATTTAGAGATTTTCTTTTTGTTTTTTTTCTTACCCATTATAGCCCCTAAATTTTATGAAAGTTATCTACTCCCACAGTATAATTTGTACCTGCTAAAGGTACTTTTGCTAGAGCTGATGCTTCAGAAGTTAGTGCCGCTAAATCTTCAGGTTCAAGAGAGTGAATATTTGTTTTTCCACAAGCTCTTGCCAACAATTGAGCCTCTAAAGTCATCGAATGAAGATAATTATAAACTCTTAACGCAGCATCATCAGGATTTAATCTTGCTCTAAGTTTAGGATCTTGCGTTGCAACACCTACTGGACATCTTCCAGTATGGCAGTGGTAACATTCTCCTGCTTTTACACCCATTTCTTTTTCAAAATTTGCTTCAGGAATATCTTTATTACAGTTAAGAGCTATCATAGAACCTGTTCCGATTGCAATTGCATCAGCTCCTAAAGCTAAAGCTTTTGCCATATCAGCACCATCTCTTACACCACCTGCATAAATTAAAGTCACTTTTCCAGTTTTACCAACATCATCTAAGGCTCTTCTGGCTTCTCTAATTGCTGCAATTCCTGGAATACCTGTATTAGCTGCTGCAATATGAGGACCAGCTCCTGTTGATCCTTCCATACCATCTAAATAAATTGAGTCTGGGTCACATTTTGCTGCCATACGAACATCATCATATACCTTAGATGCTCCTAGTTTTAACTGAATAGGAACTTTATTTTTTGTTAATTGTCTTAGCTCCTCTACTTTTAAAGCTAAATCATCTGGACCTAGCCAGTCAGGATGTCTTGCTGGAGATCTCTGGTCAATACCTGAAGGTAATGACCTCATTTCAGCTACTTGGTCAGTAACTTTTTGACCCATCAAGTGTCCACCCATACCTACTTTTTGTCCTTGTCCTATAAAAACTTCAATACCATCAGCAAGTTGTGCATGATGAGGGTTAAATCCATATCTTGATTGAATACATTGATAGAACCATTTTTCAGAATACCTTCTTTCATCAGGAATCATTCCACCTTCACCTGAACAAGTTGCACTACCAGCCATTGTTGCGCCTCTTGCAAGAGCAGTTTTAGCCTCATAAGATAATGCACCGAAACTCATTCCAGTAATGTAAACTGGTATGTCTAATTCAATTGGGTTTTCACATCTTGGACCGATTACAGTTTTGGTCTCACATTTTTCTCTATAACCTTCAATTACAAATCTTGTAAGAGTTCCTGGCAAGAAAACTAAATCGTCAAATGTTGGAATTTTTTTCATTAATGCCATTCCACGCATTCTGTATCTTCCTAATTGTGATTTAATATGAATATCATCAATTACCTCTGGGGTAAAAATTGCATTGTGACCTAGTAAACTTTTGTTTCTTGATCCATTGCTACTTAGATGAACATCGGCTTTTCCGCCCACATTTCCATTAGTTTTTAACTTACCATTTTTTTTCTTTTTTTTCTTAGGCATTAAATCGCTCCTTTTTTCTCAGTAGGTTCTAGATTATCGTAATTCCAAAGTTTTTTACCTGCTACAATTTTTTTCATTTTGCTTACATCAAAGTTTTCACCGATTTCAGCAACCTTTAGTTTTCTATTTAACCAATCTTGATCGCTTTTAGTCAAATCAGCATCTACAGCATCACTACCATAAGATCCAATTTCTCCACCTACGAAAATTGTCCCATCGTACATGGAGTCACCTAAATTAATACCAACATTCCCTAATATAATGATCCTACCTCTTTGCATCATAAAACCTGTAAAAGCACCAGCATCACCACCAATAATTATTGTTCCACCTTTCATATCAATACCAGTTCTGGCACCGACACTGCCTTTACAAATTAAATCTCCACCTCTAATTGCTGCTCCAAAGCAAGATCCTGCATTTTTCTCTATAACCACTTTTCCTGCCATTAAGTTTTCAGCACAAGACCAACCAACTCTTCCATTGATTCGGACGATAGGACCATCACAAGATCCCATCCCAAAATATCCTAGACTTCCTTCAAAGATCAAATTTAGTTTGTTTAGAATTCCTACACCCAAACTATGTTTTCCTTGAGGGTTTTTGATAACTATAGTTCCATATCCTTGGCTCATTAAATTATCAATTTCTTTATTTGCCTCTGCAGCAGTCATATCTTTAACATCTAGATCAGTCCTTTTGTTAAAGTCTACATCATAAGTTCCAAAGTAATAAAAATTTTCAGCTTCATCAGGATTAAAAAATTTTTGTTGAGTTCTACCAGTTAGAACTTCAGTGTGCATACCCATAGCTTGGGCTTTAGTTTTTTTGGTAACGTTTTTTAAATTTGCCATACTTTAACTTCTCCATCAAATGGGTCATAGGTATCAATTTCCTGAGGTAAAATAGATCTAATTGCTATCTCCTCTGACCCCATCGCTACTAAGTCATCTGATTCATATAGCACCAGTGGTTTAGCTGCCATAGTATCTTTTGCCATACCTAAAGAGTCTTTTGTTGCGACAAAATAAGTAAATACACCATCTAACCCTGTTAAAGACTCCTTCATACCTTCCTCCAATGAAGCACCATCTCTCATTTTTTCTGCTAAATAAACAGCGATTAGTTCTGAGTCACACTCAGACATAAATCTCATACCTTTATTCTCTAAAGCTCGTCTATTATTCCAATAATTAGTTAATTGACCATTATGAACAACCGACACATCGCTGAAAGGGTAACCCCAAAAAGGGTGAGCTGATTTTATATCTACTCCAGATTCTGTTGCCATCCTCGCGTGACCTATCGCATGAGTACCAACAAGTTTATCTAGATTGTATCTATCACAAACCATTTTTGCATTTCCTAAATCCTTGATTACTTCTAAAGATTTACCCATTGAAAGTATTTCGACACCTGGAATACTTTCGATTTTCTGTGAAAATTCTAATAAATCTTTTTTATCATATTGAATTTCGTACCTTAAAGAATAAGGAAGAATTCTTTCTTCTTTGATAATTTTCGCTCCCATTTCAGAAAGATAACCATCAACTATTTTTTTTCTTTTATCATATACAGATACGTCTTCAGCAACTGACGTACTTCCTTCACCAACATTTTCACCAACTTTAAATCTCATTATGAAATTTTTTCCATCAGTATCGCCATACAAAGCGTAACCTGTAGAATCTTCACCTCTATGTTTTAGAGCCTGTAGCATTCCTTGTAATTCATGACCAACTTTCGAGGATTTTCCTCTATGAATTAATCCTGCTATTCCGCACATATACTTTCCTCTCTTAAAAATTTATTATGGTAAACAATCTAGATATGTATCTAGATCCCATTGAGTTGTTGCTCCTAAAAATCTTTCCCACTCATCATTTTTATACCAATGAAAAACTTTATACATTTCATCTGGCATTGCAGATTTGATTACTTTATCCTCGGATAGTCTTTGTAAAGCTTCACCTAAACTTAATGGAAGTTTTTTAACATCTTTACCTGCCTTTTGAGCTTCATAAATATTTCTAGACTCTGGAGCTGCTGGTTTCATTTTATCGCTTATTCCATGATCACATGCTTTTAATAAAGCTGCACCCAACAAGTAAGGGTTATGCATAGAGTCTACAGACCTATATTCAAATCTTCCAGGTGCTGATACTCTTAAGCCACACGTTCTATTTTGATATCCCCAGTCAGCATAAACAGGTGCCCAAAAACCTTGATCCCATAATCTTCTGTAAGAATTAACTGTAGAAGAACCCAATGCTGTTAAAGCTGGTAAATGCTCCATGATACCAGCAATTGATTGTAATCCAATTTTACCTGGAAGCTGCATATCTTTTGTATCTGGCATGAAAGTATTTGTTCCACCCTCTACATAACTAAAAACTTCTTCTACTCCTGGTAAAGTTTTATTTCCAAGTTTATTAAGTTTAATTTTTCCACCTTTCCATAAAGACATATTTGTATGACATCCACTTGCTGAAACACCCATAAAAGGTTTTGTCATAAAGCAGGCGATTAAACCATGTTCTCTTGCTACTTGCGCACAAATTTGTCTATATGTTGATAATCTATCGGCGTTTCTTAACACGTTATCATATGTCCAGTTTAATTCTAATTGACCAGGTGCATCCTCGTGGTCTCCTTGGATCATATCAAGTCCCATCGCTTTTGCGTATTCAATCACTTTCATAAACACTGGTCTTAAGGACTCAAATTGATCTATATGATAACAGAATGGTTTTGAAAAACCTTTTCCAGTCGGGGTTCCATCTTCATTTTTTGTTAGCCACATCATTTCAGGCTCTGTTCCAACTCTTAATTCAAGACCATGTTTTTTTTGGAATTCATCCATAAAAATTCTTAAATTTCCTCTACAATCAGAAGTTAAATGACCACCTGGGTTATTTCTTTCCTCTCTATTTCTAAAACAAGTTACGAAAACTCTTCCTACTCTTTTATCCCAAGGTAATTGACAAAATGTTTCAGGGTCAGGAATCCCTACAAGCTCCATCGCTTCAGGTCCATAACCAATATAATTATTGTGACGATCTAAAAATAAATTTGCTGTTGCTCCATAAACTAATTGAAAGCCTTTTTCAGCTGTTCTTTCCCAATGATCTGCGGGAATCCCTTTACCAACAACTCTACCTGTAACTGAAATAAATTGATAATAAATATAAGTTATTCCTAATTCATTTATTTTTTCTCTTACTCTTTTAACTAATTTAGCTCTACCTGGTTGGTTAACATGTTTTTCTAGATCGGTCATTTTCCCCTCAATGAATTAATATTTACTCAAACGTAGCTGAAAAATTTATTAGTGTCTAGGCTTGAAGTTTAACTCCAAGGAAAAGGACTGTTCGAAGTAGGGTGAAGTTCTCCCTTCTCGTAACGGTTGAATCTAAACGGTTTTAATAAATCACTCTCAGTACCAAGAATTTCTTTTGCAACAAGTTCTCCCACTCCAATCATTTTATAACCATGGTTAGCATCAGCAATCATGTAAACGTTTTCAAAAAATCTATCGAAAATTGGAAATGAGTCTGGTGTCATACATCCTAAACCACCTGATGGACCTTTTCTATATAGATCAGATTTACCTTCAAATCTTTTCTGGCAATGTGCTAATGCTGAACACCACATTTCGCTAAATGCATCCGTAGTTTGATACTCTGGTGACTCAACACCATAAGGATCAACATTTACTTGATCGAAATGTTTTTTTACAATATATGGAGATGTTCCACCTTGAACTCCTAATCCTTCTATGTCAGGCTTGTAATAAATTCCCCAAATTTTATCTGTAATCAATTTTTTTGTTTTATCTGAATACAAAGGAGCTGTTGAGTCTACATGAACAACAGGTGGTTGCTTACCATCATTTGTTTTTAAAAAATCCGGCTCAACCCCGATAACACCTTCTTGCAACATCCAATAAGTCCACATATCAGTAACATGCATTTTTCCATCTTTACCTTTGATGTTTGCAGTTTTAGGCAATTCCAACATGTTCCAGAAATCTCTCGCCCATG
>CACGWH010000008.1 GCA_902576765.1 uncultured Pelagibacteraceae bacterium | reverse complement strand
CTATTAAACCAAGAATGTTAGTTCTCAAACTTGTTTTTTTTATAAATTGCATATAGTTTTAGTTAAATTCAAAATAAGAC
This sequence comes from uncultured Pelagibacteraceae bacterium, assembly GCA_902576765.1. GTDB lineage: Bacteria > Pseudomonadota > Alphaproteobacteria > Pelagibacterales > Pelagibacteraceae > Pelagibacter. The sequence goes on along the minus strand of CACGWH010000008.1, from coordinate 26,013 downwards.
ATATTTGTGTTTTTTCAATAAAGAAACTTATGAAATCAAAAGAAAATCTTGTTTTTTTAGGGATGATGGGTTCTGGAAAAAGCTCTATTGGTTCACTTGTTGCAAAAAAATTGAATTTAGAATTTATAGATATTGATAAAGAAATTGAAAAAAAATTAGGCATCAGCATTAAAGAAATATTTGAAATTAAGGGTGAGAGCCATTTTAGAGAATTGGAGGAAAAAATTACCCTTAATAAACTTAAATTAAGTTCTAAAATAATATCACTAGGTGGTGGTGGTTTTATAAATCGACTAATTAGAAAAGAAGTCCTAAAAAATCATATTTCATTTTGGCTTAATTGGAGTGATCAAATATTGTTAGATAGAATAAGAAATAGCGCAAAAAGACCTATAGCTTATAAATTAAGCGATGATAAATTAATTGAGTTAATAAAGAATAGATCTGATCTATATTCAAAAGCATTATATGAAATTAAGTGTGATAATCTCTCAAAAAAAGAAATTGTAAAAAAAAGTTTTAAGAATTTATGAAACATATTAAACTCAATATTAGAACAAAAACCCAAAATTACTCGATGATAATTGGTTCTGATTTAACAAAAAAAATATCAAAAATCCTTAACAACAATTCAATTACATTCAAAAATTGCCTATTAGTAGTTGATAACAATATTCCTAGTGGAAAAATTTTAGAAATAAAAAAATCTTTAAAAAATAAGAAAATTTTTTCTCTTTTAATAAAAGCAAAAGAAAATAATAAAAATATAAAAAGTGTTAATAAAATTCTCAAAATTTTATTAGAAAAAAATTTTTCAAGAGAGGATTGCCTTATCTCAATAGGCGGAGGTATTACAGGAGATATAGCAGGTTTCGCTGCAAGCCAGTTCAAAAGAGGGTTAAAATTTATCAATATTCCGACAACCCTTCTTGCTCAAGTAGACTCATCCGTTGGTGGAAAAACTGGAGTTAATACAAAATATGGTAAAAATTTAATTGGAAGTTTTTATCAACCTAATCTTGTAATCTCAGATATAGAGTTTTTAAAAACTTTGCCTAAGAGAGAAATTATTTGTGGTTATGGAGAAATTTTAAAACATTCATTAATTGCAAACAGAAAATTTTATTACTATTTAACTAAAAATTGTAAAAAAATATTACAACTTTCAACACCTTATATCGATAATAGTATTTATGAGAGTTGTAAAATTAAAAAAGAAATTGTTGAAAAAGATGAAAGAGAGAGTGGATTGAGAAAAGTTTTAAATTTTGGTCATACTTTTGCTCATGCTTATGAAGCCTCTTTAAATTATTCGAGAAAACTAAATCATGGAGAAGCTGTAATCTTAGGTATGAATACAGCTTTAAATTTTTGTTTCGATAATAAATTAATAAAGAAAAGAGATTACGAATCAATTATGAATCATATAATTAATACTAAATTACCATCATCGTTAAAAAAATTTTTTAAAAAAAAAGATGCTCACAGAATATTGTCTTTTATGCTAAGTGATAAAAAAAATAGATCCAATCAAATAAGCTTAGTTCTTTTAAAAAAAATTGGAATCCCTGTTATTAATAAAGAGTATAGTAAAGATAAAATACTAAAATTTTTAAAAAAAGAATTAAGTAATTAAAATCTGAATTGAATGAATAAACTTTTTAATTTCCTCATCTAAAAGTCTATAAATCATTTTATTACTTTCAATTTTAGACATCTTTTTTAATTCTAATGACTTTAAGGTTATCTTTAAATGAAATTTACCCTCTTGGTTACCAGAATGATTTTTATGAAGAAAAGACTTGTCCTCAATTTTAATACTTTCAATATTTATTTGTTTTGAAAGCTTCCTTTTAACATTTGCAATTAATATATTTATGTCCATAAATAATATTTATTATATATCATGAAACATATTTGTGACTGGAATAATTGTAACAAAATTGGTGCTTATAAAGCTCCAGTTGAAAAAGATAATAGTAAAAAATTTAGGATGCTTTGTTTAGAGCATGTTAAAGAATTTAACAAAAACTGGAATTATTTTTCAGGAATGAATGACGAACAAGTTATAAATTTTTTAAAATCAGATATGATATGGCATAAACCCACTCAAAGTTTTAGTTCTTCAGATAATTTTTTTAAGGTTTTATGGAATAACACATTAAAAGATGAATTAGATAAAGATAAATATAAAAGTGATTATAATCATATGCGTCAATTTAAATTTGACCATAAAGATATAAAAGCCTTTGGTATTTTAGGCCTTTCTGTTGGCTTAAAATGGAAAAAAATTCAAGAAAAATTCAAAATACTTGTCAAAAAATTTCACCCTGATATGAATTCTGGAAATAAAAAATTTGAGGAAAAACTAAAACTAATAACACTAGCTTATACACAGCTTAAAAATACTTATAGAGATAAAATTGACACCTAATCTAAATTTTCAGCCAGATATAAAAGTATCAATCAAACAAACGTTTGGTATTGACTCAGGAATGGAAGTAGATGCTTTTTCACAAAAAAGTGAATATGTTCCAGAAATAGACAAAAATTATAAATTTGATAGAGACACAACTCTCGCAATTATCTCTGGTTTTGCATTTAATAAAAGAGTTCTGGTCCAAGGCTATCATGGAACAGGAAAATCTACACATATAGAGCAAATAGCTGCAAGATTAAATTGGCCTTGTATAAGAGTAAATTTAGATAGTCATATTAGTAGAATAGATCTGATAGGAAAAGATGCTATTGTTTTAAAAGATGGAAAACAAGTTACTCAATTTAACGAAGGTATCCTGCCTTGGTCTATTCAAAACCCTGTGGCTTTAGTTTTTGATGAGTACGACGCAGGCCGACCAGATGTAATGTTTGTAATTCAAAGAGTTCTTGAAGCTGAAGGCAGTTTCACTTTACTCGACAAAAATAAAGTAATTAAGCAAAATAAATATTTTAGATTATTTGCTACCTCAAACACTGTTGGTTTAGGAGATACAACAGGTTTATATCATGGAACCCAACAAATTAACCAAGGTCAGATGGATAGATGGAATATCGTTACAACTCTAAACTATTTAAATCTTGAAAAAGAAATGGACATAATCTTAGCAAAAAATAAGGGTCTAAATAATCAAAAAGGGAAAGAAAAAGTTGCAAACATGATTAAAGTTGCGACTCTTACAAGAAAAGGATTTATTGCGGGGGATATATCGACTGTGATGAGTCCTCGAACAGTTTTGCATTGGGCTGAAAATACGGAAATTTTTAAGGATACCGGATATGCATTTAGGGTCACGTTTTTAAACAAATGTGATGAAGTAGAAAAAAATACCATAGCTGAGTATTATCAAAGATGTTTTGGTGAGGATTTACCAGAATCTTTGGTAAATATTCAAATATAGATGGATAGCAAAAATACAAATTTAAAAGAAAAACTTAAACAGGCATTAACATCAACAGCTCGAGCAATATCCGATGATTATAAAATCGAAGGAGATGTAGAGCAAAATAAAAGTTCAAAAAAATTTGATTTTTTTGAAATTGATAATTTAAATTCCAAAAATGATTTTATTAAAGCTAGAGCTGAATATGATACTTTAGCATTAAAAAAAAAGTTTTCTGATAATAAAATATATAAAGAAAATCTTCCTTTAAATTCATCATGTAAATCACTTTATTCTATTGCTGAAAAAATAAGATATGAGTCTTTGGGTGCAAAAATGTTGAAAGGAATAGAAAAAAATTTAAAAGAAAACTACAATCAAATTATAAATCTAAAAAGAAAAGATCAGCTAAAAACTAAGGATGATGTACCGATTGTTGAGGCATTCGAGTTATACATGCTTAAAAATTTTCATAATATAAAACTCAACTCACTCACTAATAATATGCTTAGTTTTTGGGAAAAAGATTTTGAGAAAGCGATTAAAAAGCATATCAGATTTTTAAAAGAAAATTTGGAGTCCCAAACCAAATATTCATCAAAATTTTCAGAAATTTTGCAAGAAATGGAAATTTTTAACAATGAGGAAAATGAGGAAAAAGCTGAAGAAAATAAAGATCAAGAGCAAAATAATCCATCAAATGAAGATCAAAATGCTGATCAAGAAGATCAAAAAGATCAAAATCAAAAAGAGGAAACTGAAGCTAGTTTGGAGTCTGATTATGATATAGATGAATACAAATTAGATGAACAATTGGTTGATACAGACTCTGATAAACAAAGCAATGAACAAGTTATACAAAAGAAAAATATAAATGAGATAAATTTAGAATATAAGATTTTTACAAATCAATTTGACGAAATCATAAAGGCAGAAAATTTAGAAAATGCAGCTGAAGCTACTAAACTTAGAAAAACTTTAGATCAACAATTAATAGGTTTTCAAGATGTAATTACTAAACTTGCTAATAAACTTCAAAGACAGCTTCTTGCTAAACAAAATAGATCATGGGATTTTGACTTGGAGGAAGGGTTATTGGATAGTTCTAAATTGCCAAGAGTCATAATGGATCCTTATAATTCTCTTTCATTTAAAAAAGAAAAAGATTTAGACTTTAAAGATACAGTTGTAACTCTTTTAATTGATAATTCTGGATCTATGAGAGGAAGGCCAATCACTATTGCTGCTATCTGTGCAGATATTTTATCTAGAACACTTGAAAGATGTTCAGTGAAAGTTGAAATTCTTGGATTTACAACCAAAAACTGGAAGGGAGGTCAAAGTCGAGAAGATTGGAATAAAAAAGGGAAAATTAAAAAACCAGGAAGGTTGAATGATTTAAGACATATAATTTATAAGGGAGCAGATACTCACTGGAGACAAGTTAAAAATAACCTTGGTCTTATGTTAAAAGAAGGATTATTAAAAGAAAATATAGATGGAGAAGCAATATCATGGGCATTCAATAGGTTAAAAAAAAGAAAAGAAGAAAGAAAAATACTTATGGTTATTTCTGATGGAGCTCCAGTCGACGACTCTACTTTATCAGTAAATTCAGGGGACTTTTTAGAAAAACATTTAAAAAAAATTGTCAAATTTATAGAAGATAAAACAGAAATAGAAATATTAGCAATAGGAATTGGTCATGATGTTTCTAGGTATTACAAAAGAGCAATCAAAATAACAGATGTAAATGAATTAGGAGATGTAATGATTTCTCAATTAACTAATTTATTTGACAAAAAAAATTCTCTTCATTAAATTTTAAATAATTTTGAATTTTTCCATTGAATTACTACTTCAGCACCAGATCTTGTTTTCGAGTTCCAGCAGTTAACAGAGGCAAAATTTTTTTCAAGTAATGTTTTGCCAATAAAGATTCCTAATCCTAAACCAGTCTTTTCTTTATTTGAAGAACCTAAAGATTTTAAATATGGCTCACCTATTTTTGATATAATATCGTTTGGATAACCTTTTCCATCATCCTCAATGCAAACTTCGGTTTTTACATTATCACTTTTTAAAGTGATAAACACTTTTTTTGTACAGAATTTATTTGCGTTACCTATAAAATTTCTAAGTCCATAAACTATTTCAATAGATTTAGAAATTTTTTTACTATTAGAGTCTTGATCGAAATTAAAAATGAATTCTTTATCACTGGTTTCTTTAAATGATGTGATAATTTCCTTCAAATAATCTCTTATAGAAAGGTTTACATCAATGAAATCATCTTCCTGATTTGGATCTAAAGATAGTCTTTTCAAAATTTCGTTACATCTTTCCACCTGACTTGATAACAATTCAATATCTTGTATAAGTTCTTTTTCGTTTCTTAGCTGATGTTTAAGTTCTTGAACTATTATTTTTATTGTTGATAAGGGTGTTCCAAGAGAGTGAGCTGCTGCTGCAGCTTGCCCTCCAAGGGATAACATTTCATGTTCTTTTGCCATAACCTCTTCCATTTTATTTAAAGCTTCTTTTCTTTTTCTAGATTCTGATCCAAAAATTATTGCAAAATAGTTTAGAAATACTAAAGCTATTATCAAAGCTACGGGTATAGAATAATAATAGTACGGATCCACGTGAAAATGTTGGTTCAAAGGATATGGTAAGGTTTTTGAATAGAAGGTAAGAAAAATAATCACAAAAGTTGTAATTCCTACTATTAAGAAATTTGTTTTAAAACTCAGATTTGAAGATGCAAAAACACTTGGAATTAACAAAAAAATAATAAAAGGATTTACAATTCCGCCAGTCAAATAAATTAATCCAGTTAGCTGAAATATATCTATCAATAAGAAAATCAAAGCTGATCTTTCTGATAATTGTGTTTTCTTGTAAACAATAGTTAAGTAAATATTACTTAAGATACCTAAGAAAATTATGATATTTGAATAAATAAATTCAAAATTAAATTGTAAATAAAAATATACAAAATAGATAGATATTATTTGACCTATGATACCTATCCACCTTAGATTTATGTAAATTGATTTTTTTAATGAATAATATTTCGAAGTCTCAAAAAACTTCATTACTATATATCTAAATTTTGTACATTTATTGCATTAGAAATAATAAAATCTCTCCTTAATCCCACATCATTTCCCATTAATGTATGAATTAATTTTTGGTCCTTATTTGAGTCTTTTGAATATTGTACCTGAAGTAAATTTCTAGATTCGGGATTTAAAGTAGTGCTCCATAACTCTTCTGGGTTCATTTCTCCTAATCCCTTAAATCTTTGAATGCTCATTTTTGTTTTTTCTATTTCTAAAAATTTTAAAAAATCTTTAGATCCCCTTTTTATTTTTTTAATTTCATCGCTGTTTTTAATTATGTAATTTTCGAGTTCTTTTTCATCCTTTATGTATATTCCCTTTGATCCTTTATTAATTTTAAAAAGCGGAGGTTGAGCCAAATAAATATGTCCGTTTTCTATTAATTTATTGAAAGGTTTGTTATTAAAAAATGTTAGTAAAAGAGATCTAATATGTGATCCATCAACATCAGCATCCGTCATAATAATAATTTTTCCATATCTTAAATCTTTTAAATCTATTTCCTCAGCTTTTGGATCTAGTCCAAGAGCATTTATTAATGTCAAAATCTCATTTGAAGATATCATTTTAGATAATGCTTTGGTTCTATGATCCGAACCATTTTTATGTCCATTAGTTCCATTTTTTAATTTCAAATCTTCAACATAGGTATTCAAAATTTTTCCGCGCAAAGGTAAGACTGCTTGATTGGTTCTGTTTCTGCCTTGTTTTGCTGAACCCCCAGCTGAGTCTCCCTCAACAATAAATAATTCTGTTCCATCTTGTTTGCCTATTTGACAATCAGCAAGTTTACCAGGCAAACCACTTAATTCTAAAGCTCCCTTTCTTCTAACACTTTCTCTAGCTTTTCTTGCAACATCTCTAGCCATTGCAGCTTGAATTATTTTTGCCAATACAATTTTAGCAACACTTGGATTTTGATCAAACCAAATTGATAATTTTTCGTTAATAATCGTTTCAACTATCATTCTTACCTCTGATGAAACTAATTTATCTTTTGTTTGAGAAGAAAATTTAGGATCTGGTATTTTTGTTGAAAGCACGCACGTTAAACCTTCTTTGATATCATCTCCTGATATAGTTAATTTATTTTTTTTTAATAAATTATGCTCATTTGCATATTTATTTATAACTCGTGTTAGTGCGCTCCTAAATCCTAATAAATGTGTTCCTCCATCTTTTTGATGAATATTATTAGTGTAAGGATAAACATCTTCTGAATAACTACCATTCCATTTTAAAGAACATTCAATTTCTATATTTTGTTTATTTCCCTCAATATATATAGGTTTTTTAAACAAATCGTTCCCGTTTTTGTTTTGTAATTTATCTCTTTTTTCATCAAGAAATTCTACAAATTCCAAAACTCCTCCCTCATATTTGAATTCATTAACTTTTTCTTTTTTCTGACTAGCATCAATAAATATTATTTTGATACCTTTGTTTAAAAAGGCAAGTTCTCTCATTCTTTTAATTAGGATATTCGGGCTGAATTTAATAGAGGAGAAGATTTGTTTAGATGGTAAGAAAGTAATTTTGGTGCCAGTATCTTTAGATTTTCCAAATACTTTTAAAGGTGACTTTGCTTCTCCATTTTTAAACTCTATAAAATATTTTTTACTGTCTCTGTTAATTTCTAGTTGTAATTTTTCTGATAAAGCATTTACAACTGAAACTCCAACACCATGCAAGCCCCCAGATACTTTATAAGAGTCATGATCAAACTTACCTCCTGCGTGAAGTTGTGTCATTATTACTTCTGCAGCAGACTTTTTCTCACCTTTATGAATATCAACAGGAATACCCCTTCCATCATCACTTACAGTAACTGTTCCATCCGAATTAATCTTTACATTTATATTTTTACAATATCCTGCTAGTGCCTCATCTATAGAATTGTCGACAACCTCATAAACCATATGATGTAACCCAGTACCATCATCAGTATCTCCAATATACATCCCTGGTCTTTTTCTAACAGCCTCAAGCCCTTTCAGAACCTTAATTGAGTCAGCTTGGTATGTATTTTTACTTGTCATTTTTAAAATTATGGAAAAAAAAATTATAACACTATTTACTAAAAAATGCTTAATTATAATTATAAATTACTTTACAAACACCTGAATTAACCCGCATAAAATCTGTCTAATTTCATGGCGGAGAGAATGGGATTCGAACCCATGATAGAGTTGCCTCTATACACGCTTTCCAAGCGTGCGCCTTAAACCACTCGGCCATCTCTCCAAAAAATAAACTATAAATTATAATTAATTGTACTGTTTAGTCGATTATAATACTAATAATTTAATGATAGATATATTTGAAAAAGTTGAATTACTTACTATTACTTATAAATCTGAACATTTAATTAATCAATGTTTGTCAAATATAAATGATGATTTTAAAATAACCGTTGTTGAAAATTCGAATAATGAAAATTTTAGAAAAGAGATAGAAAGAAGAAAAAATACCAAATGTATATTAAGTGGGAAAAATTTAGGTTTTGGATCTGCTTTCAACTTAGGAGCAAAATCAATCAAAAAAAAATACATTTTCCATTTTAATCCGGATGCTGAAATTAATAATGAAATTATTTACAAAATATACGAATTAGCAAAAAATACTAATTTTGGTATAATCTCAGCGGAAGAGTCAGATCAAATTACAGAAATTGATAATAAAAGAGATATAAATTTGAGGGAAGTTGATTACGTTAAGGGTTTTGTAATGTTCATAAATCACTTTGAGTGCAAAAGCACAAATTATTTTGATGAAAATTTTTTTTTATATCTTGAGGAAGTTGATCTTTGCAAAAGATTAAAAAAAATGGGGAAAAAAATTTATCTTGCTGAAAATGTTCTGGTAAAACATTTAGGAGGTAAATCACACCACCCAGATCAACAAGAAAAAATGGAAATCCAAAGAAATTGGCACTATTTATGGTCATTATTTTATTATTCAAAAAAACATAAAGGATTAATTTACGCGTACAAAGTTACTTTAAGAAAATTCTTTTCTGCTTTTTTGAAAATGAATATTTATTTTTTTTTGAACAAAAAAAAACACATAATTTACAAACACAGATTTCTTGGACTATTAAATAGTTACATAGGAAAAAGTTCTTTTTTTAGAATTGAATAAATTTAGAATATTTTAAATTTTGGAAAAAAAACAATAAATTTATCTTTATTTTTTTTCCTTACTGATATTACTCTTTTTTTAATCTCTTTATAAAAATTCCAAGCTAAAGGGACAATATAAATATTTTTTTTATAATTTTTGATAAAATTAAGAGATTTGATAGGTATTTTACTACCTGGACAAAATTTATTTTGCTTTAATTTATTGTCGTCAATAATTATTTCAAATTTAACTTTGGAAAAATTCAAAAATGTATTTGCTTTAGCGGCAGCCCCATAACCAATAATAATATTTTTTTTTGAGATGTTATCAATTCTATACTTAATTTTTTTAACAGTTTCTTTACATCTTATTCCCCAATTTTTATAATACTTGAAATTCAAAAATTTTTCTTTTTTTAACAATTTATAAATTTTTTTTTGATCTGAATATCTCTTAATTACAAATAAATAACTTGACCCATGAATTGGATCTTTTACTACATTGTCTAGCTTTAACTCTGATCTTTGTATGAGCTTATTCATGCTATTGATATTAAAAAAATTAATATGTTCATGATAAATTGTATCAAACTCTAAATTTCTACACATGTCAGCCTGGCTAGTCTGAATAATTAATAGACTTTTTTCATGCATTAATTCTTTTGCATTTTTAAGAAATTCTATTGGTTTTGGATTGTGGGCAAATGAATTTTGCGAAATAATGAAATCAAATTTATTATTAATTTTAGCTACAACTTTTTTGTTAAAAAAGTCACAAATTACATTATGTTTTTTTGAAGATATTTTAAATATATTCTTGGCTGGGTCTACACCATAAGTTTTAAAATTGTTAGATTTGAAAACATCTAGTTGAGATCCATCATTACAACCAATATCTAAAATATTTTTATAAAGAAATTTTTTTTTATTACATTGAATACAAAATCTGAAAAATTTTTTCATAAATTTTTTATATGTATCTGTCGTCCCACTTACATAATCATAATTTTGATAAATCTTTTTTGGATTTACTGCGATTGAAAGTTGAAGATGATTACAACTCAGACAAGCATTCACTTTTAGAGGATATTTTTTTTCTTTTGAATGTTTATTCTTTAAATAAGAATTTGCTAAAGGTTGTAAATTTAAATCAAGAACCTGTCTTAAATTTTTTGAATTACAAGCTAAACAGTTTTTTAGTTTTGTGAAAGCCAATGTTTATTCTTCAAACTCCAATTTACAACTTCCTCAATTCTTTTTGTCAATTTAATTTTTGGTTCCCATCCTAATGATTTTAATAAACCTGGATCTAGTGAATATCTTAAATCATGTCCAGGCCTTGAGGAATGATTATCAATAAGTTCGTATATTAAATCTTTATTTTGGATTTTTGCAATAGATTGAGCTAAAGTTAGATTATCTATTTCCTCTGGTCCAACCAAATTAAACTTGGGACAGCTCGCGTTACCAAAATCGCCTTGATGTTTATAATTTTTCAGATTTAAAATAAACATTAGTCCATCAGCGACATCTTGTGCGTGTATATAATGTCTGCTTCCAGCAAGTGTTTTTTCCTCATTTGAGTGAACAAAGACTTTTTGCCCATCTCTAACTCTTTGAATTACCATTGGAATAAATTTTTCAGGATGTTGTCGTTCTCCAAATACATTCATCGTATGAGTTATATAAATTGGCAATTTATAAGTATTTTCATAAGCAACACAAAATTCTTCTGCTGCAGCTTTACTTGCACTATAAGGATTTGTTGAATTGTATCTATCGTATTCTTTATATGAAACTCCTTTGGGTGCATTTCCAAAAATTTCATCAGTTGAAAAATATACAAATCTTTCTAACTTATCTAATTTTTTTGCAAAATCTAAAAGATTAACTGTTCCGACCACATTGTCTTGAACAAATTCCATCGGGTAAAGTATTGATCTATCAACATGACTTGCTGCAGCTAAATGTAAAATTAAATCTGGCTTGCCTATTTCCGAACTTATCTGAGAATTAATTTCTGCTTTCAAATCATGAAACACTATTTTCAATCTTTTTTTTTCATCAATTGAAAATTGCTCTAAAATCTCATGAAGTCGATTTAAATTTCCTGAAATATCGAGTCTATCTATTGTAACTATTTGCCAATCAGTATTCTTGATAATATGCGCAATGATATGATGTGATATAAAACCAGCTCCTCCAGTAATCAAAACTTTTTTCATTAAATCTACAAAATAATTAATATTAATTCTTTTAATAATCTAATAAACTTTCTTTATTGATATTTCAATCAACTTATATAGCTTATATCACTTAATTATGAAAATTTACGACTGCATTATTTTTAATGGAGAAAATTCTATATTAGAAATAAGATTAAATGAGTTAAATGAATCAGTTGATCATTTTGTAATTGTAGAATTTGGAGAAACTTTCACTGGAATTAAAAAGAAACAAAAAATTAATAAAGAACTTTTAAAAAAATTTAATGATAAGATAAGATATTATTTTATTGATACAAATATATCAGAAATAGATCCTTGGAAAAGGGAAGGATTTCAAAGAAATCAGATAATGAAAGGAATTGAAGATGCTGATCATAATGACATAATTATGATTTCAGATGTTGATGAAATACCAAATCTAAAAGATTTGAATTTAAGTAATATTGGAAATAAAGTTTGCGCATTTTCACTATTTCACTCTATGTACAAATTAAATCTGATGAGACAAGTAATGTGGATCGGGACTAAGTTGTGTAAAAAGAAAATACTTAAATCACCTCAATGGTTAAGATCACTTAAAGTGCATAAAAAATATAGTTTTTTGAGAATAGATAAATTTTTTTCTAAAACTTATTATTCAAAATTCAAAATAGTAGAAAATGCTGGTTGGCACTTTGGATGGTTAATGAAACCAGATGAGATAGTAGAAAAGGTAAAATCTTATTCTCATACTGAACATAATATACCTTTGTATAATGATAATAATTACATAAAAAATTGTATTTCTAATCAAATAAATTTTTTAGATAAAAATGATATTTTAAAAGTCGATTATGATACTGAAAAACTTCCAAATTATGTGAAAAATAATCTAGAAAAATTTGAGGAATGGATAATAAAAAAATAATTTTAGTAATACCATATAGAGGAATAGGTGATCTTATTTTTCATTTACCCCTATTACGCGGACTTTATAGAAAATATAAATCTAAAATTATTGTCATTACCAACTCATCAAATAAAGCAAAACTTATACTTAAAAAAGAATTCTCGATAAAAAAAATTGAATACGTAAATTTTCAGAGAGAAAAACAGATTAAAAATTCATTTCTTTTTTTAAAAAAGATAAATGATTTTAAAGCAGATATTTGTGTTTTAACGGCACCATCACGTCGATTAATTATTCCTTTATTGATGTCAAATGTAAAAAAAAAAGTTTTTTTTAAAAAAAATAAGGTAAGAGATTTATCAAAATATATAATTAGTCAGTCTATAAAGATATTTGGAGATATCAATTTTATTAAAAAATATGATTTAAAATTTTCAAAAACAAAAATTAAAGGAAAAAAAGTTTTCTTGAGCATAGACTCTCACCACAATCAAAATAATTGGAGAGAGGATTACTTTATAAAATTTACACAAAAACTTTTAGAAAAAAAGAAAATCGAAAAGATATATATAAATTTTTCTCCAAATAAGAAGGCTGAATTTCAAAAAATATTGAAAAAATTCTCAAAAGATAAAAAAATTCATTTCACATGTGGCGAGAAATTTGAGAAAATTATAACTATAATAAATAATTGTTCTTTTATTATAGGAAATGAGTCTGGTCCTGCTTGTTTAGGGGCGTCCATGGGCAAAAATGTATTTAGCATATATGATCCGAAACATACTCCTAATTTATCAAGTAAAATTATAAATAGAAAAATTACTTACTTTAACTCAAAAAAATTAAATGTTGATTCCATAATTAAAAAATTAGTAAGCAAAATTAATTAATCATTTTTCTTTATTAATTTTTAATACACCAATAAAAGCTTCTTGAGGTATTTCAACTCTACCAAATTGTTTAGATCTTGCTTTTCCTTTCTTTTGTTTCTCCAAAAGTTTCCTTTTTCTATCGGTTGCACCTCCTCCATGAATTTTTGTTAATACATCTTTTTTAAAACCTTTGATTGTTTCTCTTGCAATAATTTTTCCACCTATAGCCGCTTGAACAGGTATCATAAAATTATGTCTTGGTATTAAATCTTTTAATTTTTCACATACCTCTCTTCCAGTTCGTTGAGCAAAATCTTTATGTATCATCATAGCTAATGCATCAACTGGTTCTCCATTAACTAAAATTCCAAGCTTCACTAAATTTCCTTCTCTATGTCCAATTATTTCATAATCAAAACTAGCATATCCACTTGTCATTGATTTAATTCGATCATTAAAATCAAAAACCACTTCATTCAAAGGTAGCTCGTAGCTTAAAACAGCTCTATTTCCAGAATAGCTTAAATTTGTTTGTATTCCTCTTTTGTCCTGACATAATTTAATTATTGATCCTAAATATTCATCTGGAGTAATTATAGTGGCTTTAATCCAAGGTTCTTCAATAAATTTTATGAAAGTTGGATCAGGAAGACTTGAGGGATTTTGTAAATCAACAACATCACCATTATTTAAATTTACTTTATAGACAACACCAGGAGTTGTAGTGAGTAAATTAACATCAAATTCTCTTTCCAGTCTTTCAGTAATTATTTCAAGATGGAGCAAGCCTAAAAATCCACATCTAAACCCTAAGCCTAAAGCTGATGATGATTCAGCTTCATAGGAAAAACTTGCATCGTTCAATTGTAATTTAGCTAAACCGTCTTTAAGTTTTTGGTATTCTGAACTATCTACAGGAAATAAGCCACAGAAAACTACTGGTTTGCTTGGTTTAAATCCAGGTAACGCCTCCACTTTTGGTTTAGATGAATCACAAATTGTGTCTCCAACTTTTGTTTCTGAAAGAACTTTTATTCCAGTTGTGATGAAACCAATCTCTCCAGCATTCAATTCGTTTATATCTCTTGGTTTAGGTGTAAATACTCCAACTTTTTCAACAATATAATCTTGATTAGTTGAAAGCATTTTTATTTTCATATTTTTTTTTATTTTACCATTAATAACTCGGACTAATATTACTACACCAAGATATGTGTCATACCAGCTATCTACCAACAAACATTTTAAATCTTGCTCTGAATTTCCTTTTGGTCCAGGTAATTGATTTATAATTTGTTCTAATATATCATCTATACCTTCACCAGTTTTTCCTGAGCATGGAATAGCGTTTTCAGTATCAATTCCAATTACATCTTCAATTTGTTTACTAGTTCTCTCTAAATCTGAAGCTGGTAAATCAATTTTATTTAAAACTGGAATTATTTCATGATTAGTATCTAAGGCTTGATAAACATTTGCTAATGTTTGTGCCTCCACACCTTGAGTGCTATCTACAATTAGTATTGAACCTTCACATGCGTAAAGTGATCTACTCACTTCATAACTAAAATCCACATGTCCAGGGGTGTCTATTATATTTAAAATATATTCTTTTCCATTTTTTGCCTTATAATTCAATTTTACTGTTTGGGCTTTAATTGTTATTCCTCTTTCTCTTTCAATGTCCATAGAGTCAAGAACTTGAGCTTTCATTTCTCTCTCTGTCAATCCTCCACATTTATGGATTATTCTATCTGCTATTGTTGATTTACCATGATCAATATGAGCAATAATTGAAAAATTTCTTATATTATCGATAGTTGTCATTTAGATATTAAGATCGAATTTTAGCGCCAGTTTTTGTTTCAACACTTTTAATTATTAAATTAGTGATTTTATCTAAATCGCTTTCATTCAATGTTTTTTCAAATGACTGAATAGTTACGCTAATTGCAATTGATTTTTGATTTTCTGGAATATTATTACCTTCGTAAACATCAAAAACTTTAATGTTACTTACTAAACTGTGATCCACATTAGATATAGCATCAATTAAATCCTGGGCGTTGACATCTTTGTTTACAATAAATGCAAAATCTCTCTCAGATTTTTGAAAATCTGAAAAAGTAAATTTTGATTTTTGATCATTTAATGTTTTTTTTGGCAATTTCAGATTATCTATAAAAATTTCAAAACCAACCAAAGACTCAGTTTTGATATTAATCTTTTTTAAAATATTTGGATGAATTTCTCCAAAATAAGCTGCAACTTGATTTTTTTCTTTATTTAAAAATAATCTCCCTGATTTTCCAGGATGATAGTAACTAGGAGTTTTGTTATCAATAAAAAATTTATCAGAGTTATAACCTGCTTCAACTAAAGTTTGAATAACGTCTCTTTTAACATCGAACACATCTGTATTTCTTTCTTTTTCAATCCAAGATGATCTAAATTTTTTTCCTGCTGATAAACCGCAAACTACTATTTCTTGATCGCCTGGATTAGAACCAGTAAAAATTGGACCTATCTCAAAAATTGATAGATCTTTAAAACCTCTATCAAGATTTTTATTCATATGTATAACTAAATTTGAAAATATAGAGTTTCTTAAAACACTCAAATCAGAACTTATCGGATTTACAATTTTTATTTCTTTTTTCGCGTCTTTAAAATGATTGTTATAATTGGAGTCTGTGAACGACCAAGTAATTACCTCTAAATATCCTTTTGACGCGACTGATCTCTGTAAAAAATGAAATAATCTTTGGGATTTATTTAAAGTTGATTTTTTTCTTTCTTTAATTGGATCTATAATTTTAATTTTATTATAACCACTTATTCTTACTAGTTCTTCAACAATATCAACTTCTTGTAAAATATCAGGTCTCCACGATGGAATAGTCAGTCTAAATGTTTTTTTCTCCTTTTTATATTTAAAACCTAGATCTTCTAGTATTTTGAGCATTTCCTTAATAGAAATTTTAAAACCAGCTATTTTTTCAAATAGATCAGGTTTAAATGTAATATTTTTTAATTTATGCGTTTCAATTTTTTGGACGTCTATTTTACTAATTTCACCGCCACAAATTTCTTTAATTAATCGAGCTGCTTTATTCAGACCATATTCAATTGATAAAGGATCAATGCCTCTTTCAAACCTAAACTTCGCATCAGTATCAAGATTTAATTTTTTTGCAGTGTTTCGTATAGAACCTGGATCAAAATAGGCTGATTCTAACAATATATTTTTTGTATCAAATTCCGTACCAGATCTTGTCCCTCCAATAATTCCACCCAAACCTAAAACTCCTTTATTATCACTAATAACACACATGCCTTTTTCTAATTTATATTTTTTATTATCAAGGGCAGTAAACTCCTCTCCAGATTTAGAGTTTCTAATTATTATTCCTTTTTCAATTTTATCAGCATCATATGCATGTAACGGACGATTTATATCAAGCATAACATAATTTGTAATATCAACTATTGCTGAAATTGGTTTTTGACCAACTGAAATTAACTTATCTTTTAACCATTTTGGGCTCTCAGTGTTTTGAACATTGGTAATTAAACAACTTCCAAAAACACTGCACCCTTGTCCTTTTTCTTTACTAATTTTCACCTTTATATTTTGTTTTATTTTTGAATTGATTTTTTTTTCTTTTAAATCCAATAATTTTCCGAATCCTGATGCTGAAAGATCTCTAGCTATTCCTCTCATACCAAGACAGTCTGGTCTATTGGGCGTTATTGATAAATCAATTAAATTTGATTTTGATTTTGAAAAATAGTTCTTACCTATATCTTTTTCAAATTTTCTAGATAATTCAGTAATGCCATCACTCTCATCTGATAAATTTAATTCTGCTTCAGAACAAAGCATTCCATAGGAGGTAACACCTCTAATTTTAGCTACTTCTAATTTTGTTTTAGTTTTAGGTATAACTGCACCAGGAGGTGCATATACTGTAATTAATCCCTCTTTAGCGTTAGCAGCACCACAAACAACTTTTTTTAGCTCTTCGTTTCCAACATTTACGTCACAAACTCTAAGTCGATCAGCATTTGGGTGCTTTTCAGTCTTAATTATTTTTGCTATTTTAAATAATTCAGTATCAGCAGAAAAATTTTCCACACTTTCTACTTCTAATCCAATATTGGTGAGATGTTCTAAAAGATTTTTTTCTTTTAAATTAGTCTTTAAATGATCTTTTAACCAGTCAAAAGTAATCTTCATCTACTTAAGCCTCTATAGTTTGATGGTACATCTAAAGGATCAAACCCAAAATGATTTAACCATCTATAATCACAATCAAAGAAAGCTCTTAAATCATTAATCCCGTACTTCAACATAGCAAGCCTATCAATACCTATTCCAAATGCATACCCTTGAAACTTAGTTGGGTCTACTTTTACATTTTTAAGAACATTAGGGTGAACCATTCCACATCCCAAGATTTCAAGCCATTGATTGCCTTCACCTACAATTATTTTTCCATCTTTCATCTCATAGCCAATATCTACTTCAGCAGATGGCTCAGTAAACGGAAAATGACTTGGTCTAAATCTCATTTTAATTTTATCTACTTCAAAGAACTGTTTTACAAAATAATTAAGACATCCCTTTAAGTGACCCATATTTATATCTTTATCTATATGAAGACCTTCAACTTGATGAAACATCGGTGCATGTGTTTGATCACTATCTGATCTATAGGTTCTTCCAGGTGCAATAATCTTAAAAGGTGGTTTATCTTTTAACATAGTTCTGATTTGCACTGGAGAAGTGTGTGTTCTTAATAATTTTTGTTTTTTTTCATCTAAATAGAAAGTGTCATGCATATCTCTAGCTGGATGATTATCAGGAGTATTTAAAGCTGTGAAATTATTATACTCATTTTCTACATCTGGACCTTCCTCAACACTAAAGCCTATTTCAGAAAAGATAGATGATATTTCATCAATTGTTTGTGAAACTGGATGAATTTTTCCTCTCACAAATGATCTTGCAGGTAGAGTAATATCAATTTTTTCTTTATCTAATTTTTTATTGATCTCTGCATTTTCAACTTCGTTTATTTTTAAATTAATCAAATCTTGAAGTTCATCTTTGACAACATTTAAGTCAGAAGCAAATTTTTTTCTTTCATTCTCAGCTAACGTTCCTATCTTTTTAAACTGAGTTGAAATCAATCCATTTTTACCAAATAGATCAGATTTAATTTGATTTATTTCTGAAAGATTTAATCTTTCCTTAAGTTTTGTAAGGAATTCATCTTTTAATTTTTTAAGATCAGACATTTTTACAGATTATTTCTTCAGCAAAATAAAACAATAGCGAAGATTAATTTAAAGCAGATTGTGCTTTTTGAACAATAGTTTTAAAGGCTTCTGGGCTATCGTATGCTATCTCAGCTAGAATTTTTCTATCAATTTTAATTCCGCATTTATTTAATCCATTTATAAACTTAGAATATGTCAAACCTTCAGCTCTTACACCTGCATTAATTCTCTGAATCCAAAGTGATTTAAAATCTCTTTTTTTATTTCTACGATCTCTATAAGCATATTGCATAGCTTTTTCCATAGCTTGCTTTGCCACTCTAATAGTATTTTTTCTTCTGCCCCATTGACCTTTAACAGATTTTAAAACTTTCTTGTGTTTGGCTCTACTGGTTACCCCTCTTTTTACTCTAGCCATTTTAACCTCTTAAATTATATGGCATATACGATTTCACAATCTTTCCATCTTGTTTAGACATCGTTGTAGTGCCTCTTAGTTTTCTAATTTGAGAATTAGTCCTCTTTATCATACCATGTCTTTTACCTGCTTGAGCCATCATTACTTTGCCTCTAGCCGATATTTTAAACCTTTTTTTTGCTGAGCTTTTTGTTTTAAGTTTTGGCATAATTTTGCGAGTTTATACATATAATGTGAAAAATTTACAACCTATATTAAGACTTATAAAGGCTGAATAACCATAATCATTTGTTTGCCATCAAATTTAGGATGTAATTCAACCTTACCAATGTCTTTCATATCCTCTTTAATCTTAGTCATCAGTTCATTTCCAAGGTGAGAATGTTGAAGCTCTCGACCTTTGAACCTTATTGTAAATTTAACCTTGTCACCTTTAGCAATAAATTTTTTTGCATTTTTAACCTTAAATTCATAATCGTGTGTTTCTGTTACAGGTCTCATTTTAATTTCTTTCAGTGAAATAATTTTTTGTTTTTTCTTTGCTTGATTTGCTTTTTTTTGCGCATCATATTTATATTTTCCCATATCCATTATTTTACAAACTGGGGGATTTGCATTTGGAGCTATTTCAATTAAATCTAAGCCTTGATTTTTTGCCATTGTAATGGCTTCATTAGTATTAAGTGTACCTAAATTCTCTCCGTCATTCGCAATAACCTGTACTTCTGGAGAGGATATTCTGTTATTTGATCTTGGCCCACGATCCCTAGTTCTTCTTTGAAAATAATTTTGTTTAAAATCTGCCACTTAGTTTGATACTTTATTTAGAGCAGAGTATGTTTTTAAGAATGTCTTTAATTCCATATTTTCTTGTTTATTAGAATCCAACTTTCTAATGGTTACGGAGTTAGAGTCAACTTCTTTTTTACCACAAATTAATAAAACAGGGATTTTTGCTAATGAATGATCTCTTATTTTATAATTCAAATTATGATTTTTTAAATCCACAGCTGAACTAATACCAACATTTTTAATTTGATTAGAAACTTTTAAAGCATAATCATTAAAATCTTCTGATATTGGAATTACCATTGTCTGTAAGGGTGAAATCCAAAATGGAAATTTACCAGCATAGTTTTCAATTAATATTCCAATAAATCTTTCAAGTGAACCAAACAACGCTCTATGTAACATTACAGGAATTTTTTTTGTTCCATCTTTATCTACATAAGAAGCACCTAACCTACCAGGTAAATTAAAATCAACTTGTAAAGTTCCACACTGCCAATCTCTTCCTATCGCATCTCTTAAAACAAATTCTATTTTAGGCCCGTAAAATGCGCCTTCACCTTTATTTATTTTATATTCTAATTTTGTCGCCTTTACTGCTTTTAGTAATGCAGCTTCTGCTTTATCCCAAACACTATCACTACCAACTCTTAGTTCAGGTCTATCAGAGTATTTAAGAATTACATTTTCAAAACCAAGATCTTTATAAATTTCTAATATAAGATTAGTAACAGTTAGGCATTCATCTGTTATTTGATCTTCTGTACAAAATATATGAGCATCATCCTGAGTAAATGCTCTTACTCTTAAAAGACCATGCAATGCACCAGAAGGCTCATATCGATGAACTTTGCCAAACTCAGACATTTTAAGTGGCAAATCTTTGTAACTTTTCAAACCTTGATTAAAAACTTCTACACAACCCGGACAATTCATTGGTTTTATTGCAAATATTTTTTCATCTGGAGTTGTTGAAGTATACATATTTGCTCCAAATTTTTCCCAGTGTCCAGATTTTTCCCATAAACTTCTGTCTAAAACCTCTGGAGTATTAATTTCTTTATAACCTGCCTTATCTTGTTTCATTCTCATATAATCTATGAGTTTCTGAAATAAAGCCCATCCTTTTTCATGCCAAAAGACCGAGCCTGGACTCTCTTCTCTAAAATGAAAAAGATCCATCTCTTTTCCCAATTTTCTATGATCTCTCTTTTCAGCTTCTTCTAATCTTTTTAAATAGATATCCAAATCTTTCTGACTCGCCCAGCTTGTCCCATAAATTCTTTGAAGCATCTCATTATTTGAGTCACCCCTCCAGTAGGCTCCTGAAACTTTTGTTAACTTAAAAAATTTTCCTATTTTTCCTGTAGAAGATAAATGTGGTCCTCTACATAAATCATGCCAATCACCATGAAAATATATAGATACCTCTTCGCCTTTTGGTATACTCTCAATGAGTTGAGCTTTATATAACTCCCCCTTTTTTTTAAAATGATTAATCGCTTTATCTCTATCCCAAATTTCTCGTTTAGTTTTTACATCTCGATCTACAATTTCCCTCATTTTCTTTTCGATCATTTTTAAATCATCTTCAGTAAATGGCTCCTTTCTTGCAAAATCATAATAAAAACCATTTTCAATAACTGGTCCAATCGTAACTTGGGTGCCTGGAAATAATTCTTGGACTGCCATGGCAAGAATATGAGCGGTATCATGTCTAATAGTCTCAAGACCTTCTTCATTTTTTGATGTAAATATTTTTATAGAACAATTTTTTTCAATTAAATAATCTAAATCTCTTAACTCACCGTTGATACTAATTACCATCGCATCTTTAGCTAATGATTTACTTATTTTTTCGGCAACCTCTAATCCAGTAACTTTTTTTGGGAAGTCTAAACTTTTTCCATCTGGTAATGTTATAATGGGCATTTAATTTACTAATCTCTTATACTCTGAATAAGTAGAAAAACACATTTTTTCAACATTAAATTTTTTAATTATATTTTCTCTGCCATCTTTACCCATCAATTTTATTGATTTTTCATCCATAGTTAGTGCCTCTATAATTTTTTTACTTAGAGAATTTGCATCACCAGACTCAAATAAAATACCTGTTTTTCCATTAATTACTGTTTCATTTGAACCCCCGATGTTACTAGCTATAATTAATTTTTCCATAGATTGAGCCTCCACAGCAACTCTTCCAAATGCTTCTGGTTCAATTGAAGCCGATACAACCATATCAGATACTTTGTATGCTAAAGCCATGTCTTTACAATGTTCAATAAATTTAATTTGATTGGTGAGACCATGTTTTTCTCTTAAATCTAATAATTTCTTTTTATATAAATCTCTACCTTGTTCACTTCCAAGAATAACTGCATGAAAAGCCTCGTAACCCAACTCAATTTTGACTAGCTTAATTGCTTCTATAAATAATTCTTGTCCCTTCCAGGATGTCAATCGTCCTGGCATTAAGATAATTTTTTTTTCTTTATTAATTTCCCATTGTTCAAGAAGTTTTTTTTCTTCATATTCTAACTTTGTTGATGGATCGAAATAATCAACATTGATACCTCTAAATATCACTAAAAATTTTTTTGAAGGTTTTAAAAATTCTGAATAATTTTCTTTTATATGAGAGAAAATAAAATTAGATCCTGCAATTATTAAATCAGATCTTACCATTACGGAATTATAAAATCTTTTAATTTTACCACTAAAATTATAGGTACCATGAAAAGTAGTAACAAATTTTCTTCGTGTTAATCTTGCAGCAATCAAACTTGACCAAGCAGGTGCTCTGCTTCTAGCATGAACAACTGTAATATTATAGAATAAGATTATTCCAATAAGAATGACACTATTCAATAATATTAATAAAGGATTTTTGCTTTGCACAGGGAGTCTTATTAATTTTACTTTTTCTTTATCAATAAATTTTAGTAATTCACCACCACTAGTAACTATAAAAGATTTGCAATTATTTTCCGGCAAATAATGAGCAATATCATAGCAACCTGTTTCAGCTCCGCCATAACCCAACCGGGGTATCACTTGTAAAACTTTTATATTAGACGACATTTAATTTAATTATATAATAATCAGCTTAACTAATAAACTTTTATGACTAATTTCAATTTCTTAAAAATCAGCAAGACAAAAAGAATAAGGTATTTAAAGCTTCATAAAAATAATGCAACTTACATAGTTTTTTTACATGGTTTTATGTCAGATTTAGAGGGCAAAAAACCTTCAACATTTTATAATTTTGCAAAAAAAAATAAACTTGGGTTTTTAGCTCTTGAATATTCTGGTCATGGCAAATCATCAGGAAAATTTATAAAAGGAAATATCTCAAAATGGACCAAAGACGCAAAAATACTTATTAAAAAAATTGTTAAAAAAAATAAAATTATTTTTGTTGGTTCAAGCATGGGCTCATGGATTTCATTAAACCTTTTTGAATACTACAAAAAACAAATAATTGGTTTTTTAGGAATAGGATCAGCACCTGAATTTCTTGAATATTTAATGTGGAAAAAATTTTCTAGATCCATGAAAAAAGAGATTAAAAAAAATGGTATTATTTACTTAAAACATGGTGACTACGAATACCCAATTACTTATCAACTAATAAAAGATGGAAGAAACAATAAGGTTTTAAACAAAAAGATAAAACATAATTTTAAAGTCACAATGATTCATGGAAATAAAGATAATTCTGTTCCCATAATTTATTCTAAAAAGGTCTTAAAAATTTTTAGAACAAATAAAAAAAAATTAGTTATAATTAAAAAGGGTGACCACAGTCTCTCTTCTCCAAAATGGTTAAAAATTTTAAAAAGAGAACTTAAATCAATAATTAACTAACTTTTTTTATTTTAGATTTTAATGTTATTGGATATTCAAGTTTATTAATCATTTCTTTTGGACAAACCTGAACAAAATTCTTTATTTCCATATCATAATTATTAATTATCCGATTTGACAATTCTGACTTTGTTTCTTTTAAGTGTTCTAAAACTAATTGTTTTAAAAAATCCTTCCAATAATCAGTTTCAACATTCTGCCAAACAACTGTCTCTGGATTTACTTTTTTTTCAAATTCATTTGAAACATCATAAATAAATGCCATTCCACCAGTCATACCTGCTGCAAAATTATCCCCAACATTTCCGAGTATAACAGCTGTACCTCCAGTCATATATTCACATCCATTAGAGTCACATCCTTCAATTACAGTTATGGCACCAGAATTTCTTACTGCAAATCTATCTCCTGCCTGACCAGAGGCAAATAGTTTACCTGATGTAGCTCCATATAAAACCGTATTACCAATGATAGTATTTTCGCTTGATATCAAATTACTCTCATCCGAAAGTCTTATTGAAATTGTTGCACCTGATAATCCTTTTCCAACATAGTCATTTGCATCTCCTTTAAGAATCAATTTCAATCCTTTTGCTGCAAATGCACCAAAAGATTGGCCTGCAGAACCTTTAAAGTTTAATGTAAGAAAATTGTTATCTAATTTTTCATAACCATACTTTTTATAAAGATAATGAGAAATTCTAGTTCCAACAGCTCTATTTGTATTTTTAATAATAAATTCTTTGTCGATTTTCTCTGAATTGTTTAAAGATTTTTCAATGTCAGGCCAAATTTCCTCATCTAATGTTTCAGGAACTTTATTAATCTCTTGGTACTCACAATATCTTTTATTGTTTCCCGGATCAGCTTGAACAAATAAAGGATTTAAATCCAAATCATCTAAATTAGGCGAAGCTTTATTCACTTGCATCAATAAGTCTGTTCTTCCAATAATATCATTTAGAGATTTGAAACCAAGTTTCGCCAGAATTTCTCTTACTTCTGATGCAATAAAGGTAAATAAATTCACAACTTTATCCGGAGTCCCAGTAAACTTTTCTCTCAATTTCTCATCTTGTGTGCATACTCCAACTGGACATGTATTAGAATGACACTGTCTTACCATGATACATCCCATGGCAACTAAAGCAGTCGTTGCTACTCCATATTCTTCAGCACCCATCATTGCAGCGATGACAACATCTCTACCAGTTTTGATACCTCCATCTGTTCTTAAAGTAACTTTGTGTCTTAAATTATTAAGTGTAAGAACCTGATTAGCTTCAGTAAGTCCCATTTCCCATGGTATTCCAACATATTTAACACTTGTTTGTGGAGTTGCTCCAGTTCCACCATTATGACCTGAAATTAAAATGATGTCTGCCTTTGCCTTTGCTACTCCTGCTGCTATTGTGCCTACGCCTGACGAGGCAACTAATTTAACGCCAATTCTTGCTTTTGGATTTATTTGCTTTAAGTCATAAATTAATTGAGCTAAATCTTCTATTGAGTAAATATCGTGGTGAGGTGGTGGAGAAATCAATGTAACTCCAGGAGTTGAGTGTCTTAATCTTGCTATTTCATTAGTAACTTTAAAACCAGGTAGTTGACCACCCTCTCCAGGTTTTGCTCCCTGAGCAATCTTTATCTCAATTTCGTTACAGTTATTTAAGTAATTGACTGTTACTCCAAACCTTGCAGAGGCAATTTGTTTTACTCTCGAATTTGCACTATCACCATCACTCATCACTTTAAATCTTTTTTCATCTTCACCACCTTCCCCACTACAAGACGCACCTTTGATCCTGTTCATACCAATAGCAAGGGTTTCATGTGCTTCTTTAGACAAAGCCCCATGAGACATACTTCCGCTTCCAAATCTCTTTAATATTTCATCAATAGGTTCAACCTCTGATAATTCTATTGATGAACCTAATTTTTTTTTTCTAAAATCCACAAGATCTCTTAGATTAATAGGTGGCAAATTATAAATACCCTCAGCATATTTTTTATAGGTTTCATAAGAGT
>CACGWH010000007.1 GCA_902576765.1 uncultured Pelagibacteraceae bacterium | reverse complement strand
ACCATCTTTTGGTGTAGCTCCCTCTGGAACATGAATATGAAAGTCTTTTTTCTCAAACAGTGGAGGTATTATTCCATACTCTAAACATTTAGATCTAACAAAAGATTTTGCAGCTTTAACTGACTCTTGCATTACATCTCCAAGCTTACCTGTTATTTGCATTCTTCCTTTACCTGGCATTGTAGCAGTTTCAATTTTCAAAATTTCCCCACCATATTCAGTCCACGCCAATCCAGTAACTATTCCTACTCTATTTTCCGTTTCTAATTCGCCTGATTTAAACTTAGGGACACCTAAAAAATCTGACAAATTTTCTTTATTAATCTTGACTTCTTTTTCCTCTCCAGAAACAACTTTCTTAACTACTTTTCTAGCAACTTTAGAAATTTCTCTTTCTAAATTTCTAACACCAGACTCTTTAGTATAACTTCTAATAATTTCTTGTATAATATCATTCTGTAAATTCATCTCTTTTTCTTTAACACCATTGTCTTTAATTTGTTTTGGCAATAAATATTTGTTTGCAATATTTATTTTTTCATCCTCTGTATAACCTGCGAGTCTAATAACTTCCATTCTATCTAATAGAGGAGGAAGGATATTAAGGGTATTGGCAGTTGTTACAAACATAACATCAGATAAATCATAATCAACTTCAAGGTAATGATCGTTAAAAGTTGTGTTTTGCTCAGGATCTAATGCTTCCAGTAATGCTGAAGAAGGATCTCCTCTATAATCGTTACCAATTTTATCTATTTCATCTAATAAAAATAATGGATTTTTAGTTCCAGCTTTTTTCATCATTTGAATTATTTTTCCTGGGAGCGAACCAATGTAAGTTCTTCGGTGACCCCTAATTTCAGCCTCATCTCTCATGCCTCCAACTGACATCCTCACAAATTCTCTGTTAGTGGCTTTTGCAATAGATTTTCCTAATGAGGTTTTTCCAACACCTGGGGGACCAACTAAGCATAATATTGGTCCTTTAATTTTTTCCATTCTTTTTTGCACTGCTAAAAATTCAATTATTCTCTCTTTAACTTTCTCTAATCCAAAATGATCTCTATCTAATATTTCTAATGCTTTTTTTAAATCAATATCAACTGCACTTTTTTTATGCCACGGAAGTTCAGTCATCCAGTCCAAATAGTTTCTGACTACTGTAGCTTCAGCGGACATAGGGCTCATATTTTTTAATTTTTTTAGTTCCTGCAGACATTTTTTTTCAACTTCTTTTGGCATTTTTGCTTTTAGAATAGCTTTGTTAAGACTAGTGCTTTCGTCTTTGCCATCCTCAATTTCACCCAACTCTTTTTGAATAGCTTTTAATTGCTCATTTAGATAATATTCTCTTTGAGTTTTTTCCATTTGTGTTTTAACTCTACCTCTAATTCTTTTTTCAACACCTATAATGCTAGTCTCATTCTCCATTATCTTAATAATCGCATTTAACCTTTTTTTGACATCAGCTGTTTCAAAAATTTGTTGTTTTTCTGAAATAGTTGCATTTATGTGTGATGCAATATTATCTGCTATTTGTGAAGGATCTTTCAATTGTTTGATTGAATTTATAGTTTCATTAGATATCTTTTTATTTATTGAAGTTAGTTTTTCTAATCTACGCAGAGCAGTTGCTGCTAATGGATATAAATCTTCGTTATTGTTTATAACATCGTTATAAACACTGTAATCACATGTTATAAATTTATCATTATCTTTAAAATCTAAAATTTTTACTCTTTTAATTCCCTCTACCAAAACTTTTACTGTTCCGTCAGGTAATTTTAAAAGTTGTAAAATACTACCTTCACAGCCATAAATAAAAATATCTGTTTTTTTTGGATCATCGATCTCTGAATTTTTTTGTGTAACTAAAATTATTTTTTTATCTTTTTTCATTACCTCATTTAAAGCCGAAATTGACTTATCTCTTCCAACAAATAGAGGAATTACCATACTAGGAAAGACAACTATGTCTCTTAGAGGTAATAATGGCGAAGATATTTTGACTTCCATAATTATAAATATGGATATTATAAACTATATTGCAATACCTTTTTGTCAGTTATTAAGGCTATTAAGCCGCTGATGTCTTATTAGATTTAGATTTACTCTCAGTTTTTGAGTGAACTAATATTGGTTGGGATAGCCCTTTTACCGCACCTGCATCAATTATAACCTCTTCTATATCATCTTGGCTAGGAAGGTCATACATAGTTTTAAGTAAAATATTTTCAAGAATGGATCTCAGACCTCTTGCACCAGTTTTTTTACTTATCGCTTTTTGAGCAATTTCCTTTAAAGCGTTTTCTTTGAATGTTAGTTTGGCACCATCTAATTTAAATAATTCTTGATACTGTTTAATTAATGAATTTTTTGGTTCTTGAAGTATTTTGATTAAAGACTTCTCATCTAAATCTTCTAATGTTGCTATCATCGGTAATCTTCCAATAAATTCTGGTATTAAACCATATTTAAGTAAGTCTTCTGGTTCTAAGCCTTTCATCCATTCTCCTGTTTTTTTATCTAATGTGTTTTTGACATCAGCTCCAAAACCAATAGAAGTTCCTTTATCTCTTTGAGAAATTATCTTGTCTAGACCAGCAAAAGCCCCACCACAAATAAATAAAATATTTGTAGTGTCGACTTGTAAAAATTCTTGTTGAGGATGTTTTCTTCCTCCTTGAGGAGGAACGCTAGCAATTGTTCCCTCCATAATTTTGAGTAAGGCTTGTTGAACACCTTCGCCCGAAACATCTCTTGTTATAGATGGGTTTTCTGATTTTCTGGAAATCTTATCTACTTCATCTATGTAAACTATTCCTCTTTGTGCTTTTTCAACATTGTAGTCTGCTGATTGTAATAATTTCAAAATAATATTTTCAACATCTTCCCCAACATAGCCTGCTTCTGTGAGAGTTGTTGCATCTGCCATTGTAAATGGCACATCTAATATTCTAGCAAGTGTTTGTGCTAATAAAGTTTTTCCACAACCTGTTGGTCCTACTAATAAAATATTTGATTTAGCGAGCTCAACATTTTTACTCGTTTTATTTTCATAATTTAATCTTTTGTAGTGATTATGTACTGCTACTGAAAGTACTTTCTTTGCGTGCGATTGACCTATAACATAATCGTCTAGAACTGTACAAATTTCTTTTGGTGAGGGTAAACCATCTTGATGTTTTACAAATGTATCTTTGCTTTCTTCTTTTATTATGTCCATACATAGTTCAACACACTCATCACAGATAAATACAGTTGGACCAGCAATTAATTTTCTTACTTCATGCTGACTTTTTCCACAAAAGGAGCAGTAGAGAATATTTTTATTATTTGTGCTCATAAATTTTTAAACGAATCAATTCAATTACTTTATTATAAAAGAGTCATGGTTATCAAGTTTTGAATATTGTTTTATCAATATATGGTATTTTAAGATCTCTTTTCTACTACTTGATCAATTAATCCAAAAGATTTAGCTGTATCTGCTGTCATAAAATTATCTCTTTCCAAAGCAGATTTAATTTCATCTACTGACTTACCAGTATGTTTGGAATAAATTTCATTTAATCTTTTTTTTAAAGATAATACTTCATTCGCATGAATTTCTATATCTGTGGCTTGACCTTGGAAACCTGCAGAGGGTTGATGTACCATTATTCTTGAATTTGGTAGTGAAAATCTTTTCCCTTTGGTTCCAGCAGCTAATAAAAAAGATCCCATTGAAGCAGCTTGACCAATACACAAAGTCGAAATATCTGGTTTAACATATTGCATAGTATCATAAATTCCTAATCCAGCTGTTACCAAGCCACCAGGACTGTTTATATATAAATAAATTTCTTTTTTTGGATCTTCAGCTTCTAAAAAAAGAAGTTGTGCGGTTACTAATGAAGCTACATTGTCATTAATCTGACCAGTTAAAAAAATAATTCTCTCTTTTAAAAGTCTTGAATAAATGTCATAAGCTCTCTCGCCTTTATTAGATTGCTCAACAACCATTGGCACTAAATTGCTCATACGCTCAAATATTTTATTAGTCATAAGTTGATTCGTTCTACTTATACAACTTGTGATTACTTTTTGCTAACTTTTTTTGTTTTTTTTATAGGAGATTTTGATTTTGCTTTTTTATCTGTTGGTTTTTTAGCTGCCACGTTTTTTGATGACTTTTTTTCCTCTTTGTTCTCGATCTTATTTTTATTATCAAATTCTTGATTTTGAGATTGCTTCAAAATTTTTTCAGCTTCATCTTTAGTTATTTCTTTTTTATTAGATTTTGCTTTGTCTTTTATAAGGTTAATAATTTTTTCCTCATAAACAGTTCCTCTTAAACTCGCCAATGCAGATGGATTTTTTTGATAAAATTCCATTACCATTTTTTCCTGGCCAGGCATCATTCTTATTTGCTTTTGAACTTCTGTTTGCAGTTCTTGTTCAGAAACTTTTATTTTATTTTGTTCTCCGAATTCATTTAATACTAAACCAACTTTAATTCTCTTTTTTGCAACTTCCTCAAAATTTTTTCTACTTTTTTTAGCATCCTCCTCTGACATTCCTTGTGATAAAATTTTAACTTCTTCTTCAACTAAGTTTTCAGGTATTTCATTAATCTTAAACTTTTCTATTTCTTTTAAAATTTGATTTTTTGCAAGTCTATCTAAAGAATTTTTATACTCATCATTAATTTGTTTTGTTATTAATGATTTTAAATCATTTAAATCTTTAGCTCCTAAATTTTTAGCAAAGTCATCATTAATTTTAACTTCCTCTGGGTTTTTAACTGCTGTAACTTTACAATTAAATTTTGCTTTTTTATTGACCAGTTCCTTTTCAGGAAAATTTTCAGGCAATATTGCTTCGACTATTTTTTCATCACCTTTTTTCACTCCAATTAATTGTTTATCAAATCCCTTTAAGAATAAATCTTTACCAAGAGTAAGTTGAGTATTTTTTCCTTCCCCACCTTTAAAAGTTTTTTCATCTACAGTTGCTGTATAATCAAAAACAACAAGGTCACCATTTTTAGCTTTAGCTTTAGGATCTTCTTTGAAATTAGGTTGATTTTTTGCAATATCATTTATTCTTTTATCAGTTTCCTTTTCATCGATCTTAACTGTGTATTGATCAAATTTAATATTTTCGATGGATTTAACCTCAACTTTAGGCAATTCAGTAACTGATAGTACATATTCTAAATCTTTATCTTCGCCATAAGTTTTTAAATCTAATTTAGGTTGACCTGCTGGTTTAATCTTATTTTCCTCTAATGCTTTTGTTGAAGTGTCTTTTAAAACTTTATCCAATACTTCACTAAAAACTGCTTTTCCAAATTGTCTTTTTAAAATTTCTTTTGGAACTTTTCCTGGCCTGAAACCTTTGAGGTTAACAGTACCTTTTATTTCTTCATACTTTTCATCCATATAAGAATTTATTGTTTTCTTATCGATGAATATTTTTAGGTCTTTGTTCAAACCTTTTTTATTTTCTACTGTTACTTTCATATCTATAGTGTGGTAGGGCGAAAAGGACTCGAACCTTCACAGATTGCTCTATCGGTTCCTAAGACCGACGCGTCTACCAATTCCGCCATCGCCCCACGAATTTAATGGTTTTATATATGATTGAACCTATTTGTCCAACGACAATTATTGTGAATTATATTAATTTTCATATAATAAAGATATGATTATTTCACCTTGTATTAGTATTTGTAAAACTGATCCTGCTACAGGTTATTGTTATGGTTGTGGTAGAACTAATGAAGAGAAAAAAATTTGGAAACTAGAAAATACTACTGAAGAGTGGAAAACTATGAATATTGAAATTATCAAAAAAAGATTATCTGGATGGCAACTTGAAAGCTTCGAAGAATCCTATACATACAAAATTGAAAATGGTATTTCTTTATTTAAAAAAAATTTAAAAAATGAGTAAAACATCAATAGTAATTATTATTTATATAATTGGGCTTATTTTTGGTGCGCTAGTTCTTAATATTTGGAGTGCAGATACGAGTGTTTACAAAGGTCTTTTAGGTTTAGGTTGGACAGCTTTACTTTTGATAGGTTTATTTTTTGCTGAAAAACATGAAAGAAATTAAATTTTTAATTTCTTTATTGCTGATTGTCTTGCCCTTTCAAAATCTTCAGTCTGAAATAATCATTTTAAGTAAATGTGACGACAAACAAGATGAATTTCTTAAAAATGAATACATTTTTAATCTAAATGAATTAATTATGACAAGAAATTATGTTTACAAGGAAAAAACTTATCAAAAGTACAGGTTAACTGATTTAAGTGTAAAAAAGTCAAACTCTTATGTGAGAAATATCTATGAAGAAAACGGAAAAATATTGACCCACAAACATGGTTATCCTCAATTTTATACTCAAATTCTAATCGAAAAAGATAAACAGGAAATTTTTATGAAAACTGTTTTAAATGATGAGGAAGGATTAACAAAAATTTCAACTTGTAAAAAAGTCGAAAAATTTGAAAAAGAAAGTTAATTTTTTTTCTTATTTTTAGCAAAAAATTTTTTTTTTGAATTAAATCTATTATTAGTAATATTACTTCTGTGTTTAGCGTAAGCTTGTTTTTGCGCTTGTTTCATTGCTCTCTTTGATGACATCTTTTAATAATCTATTTTTATATTGCCAATCTTTTTTAAACTTTTGTTTGCAATTACAATCTCTCCCGAACTGGGAGCATAACCTAATGCTTCAGATATTACAACATAGTGAGTAACTAAAACTAAGTTTTCACTCTCATTCCAATTATCAATATACTTTTTGAGATTTTTCATTTGTAATTTCTTATTTTTAGAAAATTTTTCACTGTAAAATGAATTTAAAAAATTTTTAGTTTCAAAATTTTTAAATGCTATCTGTGCTGTCTCTTTACATCTACACCATTTACTCGAAATTATTAAGGATATTGGAATATTGTTTTTTACAAAAAAATTTCCTATTTTTTTCGATTGCTCTCTACCTGAATCACTTAAATTTCTTTGTGTTGAACAATCATTAATATCAAAATTATCAGGATCTCCACCGCCTGGTGCATACGCATGTCTTATAAAAATAAGATTACCCCCTTTTTTGAGTATTTCTAAAGTTTGATTATTTTGATCGGCTTTAATTTGATTTGTTATAGTAAAAAATATAACTAATATAATATTTAATAATCTCATTAATGAATATTAAATTTAAAAAATTAAATAAAACAATAGTTAAATGTAAAAAGTGTCCACGATTAACTGATTTTATAAAAAAAATTTCATTAGAAAAAAGAAAACAAAATATGAATGAAAAATATTGGGGTAAACCTGTAACTGGGTTTGGAGATATTAAAGCTAAATTAATGATTATTGGTTTAGCACCTGCTGCTCATGGTGGTACTAGGACAGGAAGAGCTTTTACTGGAGATAAATCTGGAGATTTTTTATTTAAAAGTCTTTACTCAACAAAAATATCAAATCAAAATTTCTCAGAAAAAGCTGGTGATGGATTAAAATTAAAATCAACTTATATCACGAATATTCTAAAATGTGTCCCACCTGGTGATAAGCCAATAAATGAGGAGATAATCAAATGTTCTAATTATTTTTCAAAAGAATTAGAATATTTAAAAGACCTAAAGGTAATTGTAGCTTTGGGAAAAGTTTCATTTGAAAGTTGTTTAAAAATTTATAAAAAAAAATTTAAGATTAATCAAAAGTTTGAATTTAAACACGGGAAAAAATATGTTTTACCAGATAATAGAATTTTAATTGCTTGTTATCATCCAAGTCCAAGAAATGTTAATACAAAAGTTTTAACACTTCCAATGATTAATCAATTATTTAAAAAGGCGAAAATAATTTCTAAACTTTAATAGTGTCACAAAAATAAGGTTTAAATTTAGAATAAATTTCCTCAGGTATTTTAACTGGTTTTCCTTCATTGTTGACAAAAACTAAATGGACTTGAGCTTCAACAATAATTTCTTCTTCTTTTGTTATAATTTGATTCATAAAAAAAGAAGTTTTGCTTATTGATTTAACAAAAGATCTTACTTTTAATTGATCCTCTAAATATGCAGATTTTTTATATTCTATATTACAAGATTTAACTATTATTAATGAGTTAAACACATCTTGAATTTTTTTATTACTATATCCTATTGAAAATAATGCCTCTGTTCTTGCTCTCTCCAAAAATTTCAAATAATTAGCATAATAGACTACTCCACCAGAGTCTGTATCCTCATAATAAACTTTAAGTTTATGAAAGAAATTTTCGTGCATTTTAAAATTATATCAAAAAATTGATTATTTTACAGAAACTAAGGTATAATTTATTATAATGAATGTCTTTGTTATTTGGTTTGTTATGGTTGTAGCTTGGAACTTCGGTTATCCTGAAGCAAGCCCTTTAGAAGATGTTGTTGTAGCTGTAATTTTATCTTTATTCAGCACAATGCTAAAAAAATTACTTAAGTTTTAATTACTGGGCAGAAAAATAAATATTTTGATAATAAGCCACTGCTTTCATTTTTGAATTATCAGTATCTGACATTATTGCTAATCCATCTAATTCATTAACATCAAGGTCATGAAATCTCTTAAAATCCTCTTTAACATTAGCTTTTACTGTAACCCATTTGTTAAGATTATCTTTGGTGGTTGCCAAAACATTATCAATTGATTTTTTGGTATAAGGGCTTGGAGAATTAAAGCCAATCTCACTATTGCTCGAAAAAACATAATTAATTGCTCTATTTGAAAGTGGGGTTGCTCCTGTCTTCTTTACAGCAAAAACCCTAGCTGCAAAATCATGTCCTTTTTTTGTATTTTCTTTAATACCTGGCAAATCTTTTTCTATTTTCCAGGTAATATTGATAATTGGAGTTTTATTTAGATCTATTTTGACCTCTTTTCCTAGTCCAGAGGCAGCATTATCTGCAATAGCTTTATAGTAGTTACCATTGTCATTTGAACCTAATGTGTAAATTGTTTTGTTATCTGCACCTCGAACTTTTCTTACTTGTAGTTCTGAAAGCTCTTTCTCTGTGAATTCAAATACTTTAACTTCGTTTGCATAGCTATAGCTAGACATTAACAAGATAAAGATAGAAAGCTTGAGAATAATTTTCATTAATTTATTTTTAAAAAAAATCCTTAATACATTATTTTGACAAAATTTAAACATCCAAAAATCAATTTTTAATCGTATGTATTGATTATGAAGACAATTTCAATTTTTATCCTATTAATTTACTGGTCAATAATGATTTTTGCACCAGTAATGTCTAAAGATATCAAATTTAGTAGAGCTAAGATAAATCAAATCAAGAGTATTGAGCAAAAACCTCGTAGTTAATAAGTAGACCGACCACCGCTAATATCAAACACTGCAGCAGTTGAAAAAGTATTCTCTTCTGATGAAAGCCAACAAATTAAAGAAGTAAACTCCTCAACTTCCAAAAATCTTCCTCTTGGAACTTTAGACAACATTCTTTGTACATGTTCTTTTGTCATTTGATCTAAAATACGTGTTTTGGCGCCTGCAGGAGTAACCGCATTTACTGCTATATTTTTATCAGCAAGCTCTTTACCTAGGGATTTAGTCAATCCAATAGCCCCTGCTTTTCCAACGCTATAAGCGCTTGCATTAGCATTTCCATCTTTTCCTGCAACTGATGCTACATTAACAATTCTGCCATAATTGTTTTTAATCATATTGGGTACTATTGCTCTACAACAATTGAAAGTTCCCATTAAATTTATTTCTACAACTTTTTTCCACATATCAATATCATATTCCCAAAGAGTGGCAGTAGGTCCTGTTATTCCTGCATTATTTATCAATATATCGATATTAGTATTTTTGGTAATTTCACTAACATTTTTTTCAACCTCGTTATAATTTGAGACATCTACAATGTTTGAGCTTAAATTTGGACTGTTTAACTGATTAGAAGCTTTTTCTATCATTTTCTGATCTATATCCCAAATGATTACTTTACCTCCTGAATCTAAAAAACGCTTTGCGATATCTAAGCCAAATCCTTGTGCACCTCCAGTTACAACGGCAGTTCTATTTTTAAAATCATAATTAATTTTGTTCATTTATTTATTTCCTTGCTAATAAAAAATATGAGAATGAGGCTATAAAAGCACCTATTATCCAAGAATAAGATTGAAGAAACATTAAATTGAAATTCCAAATGGTAGACGCAGAAAAAATAAATCCTAAAATCAATGAATAAACGCCTTTAATATGCCAACCACCAGAATAAAAATAAGCGCCATTGGTTTCAAGTGAATAAATATCTTTATTAATTAAACTCCCTTTCTTGATAAAATAAAAATCAACAATCATTATTCCAAAAAGAGGACCAAAGAATGCTCCTATAGTATCTATAATTGATAAAATTCCTATTTGACTTAAAAAAGCCAACCAAAATATACTTATAATAAAACCCAAAATTCCTATTAAAACACTTGAACTTTTTAATGTTAATGTTGAGGGTAAAAAATTAATTAACGAATATTGTGAAGGGATAAAATTAGCTATTAAATTGGTTGATAATGAAGCAATTATTACAAAAATCAAAACCAAGTTGGTTATAAGTAAATTATCAAGTTTTCCAATTATATCCATCGGATTAGTGAGTATTTTTTCTAACTCTGTATTATTTTTACTTAATATACCTTCAACACCAGCAACAATAAAAACTGCAAGAAATGAAAAAATTATTAAGTTTAGCAATAAACTTAAATTTCCTCTTTTAAGCTCTGTTTCGTTTTTTACATACCTGGAAAAATCACCAAAACTCAAGATAACGATTGAAAAATAAGCAAACATAGTACCTGCAACAGTAATAACAGGCATTAAATTGCTAAATACAACAAAGTTTGAAAAATCTACAATATTAGCAAATACTTTAATTGAAAATTTTACATCAGACAAAAGAACTGCAAAGAAGAAAAGTAGCATACCTAAATAAACTGTAACTGCTGAAAATTTTATTAATCTTTTGTTAAAATTCATTCCTGCGCTAAATAAAAAAACTTGTATAAGAATTGCAAATATAATTGAACTCCAATCAATTATATTTAAACTTAAAAGAAAAATTAAAAAAATTTCTTTATCTAAAAAACTCGCATCAAAAGAAAAGAGTATTATTCTTATTAAATAACCGATCGCTTTTGATAAAAAGTATGTTTGAA
This sequence comes from uncultured Pelagibacteraceae bacterium, assembly GCA_902576765.1. Lineage (GTDB taxonomy): Bacteria > Pseudomonadota > Alphaproteobacteria > Pelagibacterales > Pelagibacteraceae > Pelagibacter. Next base: position 20,035 of record CACGWH010000007.1, on the reverse strand, counting down.
TACCAAACATGAAAATTCCAACTAATCCTCTAAACAACCCAAAAAATTTTGCACCTCTTACTCCTAATGAAGATCTTAAAATTACAACAAATGGTAAACCAAATTTTTGAGAAGGTTTGCCTATTAAATTAGAAAATAAAAAAACTAGTAATGCTCCTAAAATTGTTCCAAAAAGAACAACAAAAGAATTAAGACTATAAACAACATAGAGTGAGGCAATGAGAGAAAATCCAATAATGCTTTGAATATTTATTCCCCAAAAAAAGAACAAATCTTTCCAATTCCAGTTTTTGTTATTTGGATTAACTGTCACTAAATCCCAATTAATTAGAGAATTTTTTATTTTTCGCTGACTCACTTAATCAATATAAAACTTTAACTTTCTACTGTCCATATAAGAGAGTTGGAAGCCATAGTGCAATTTTTGGAAAAATGATAATTAGTATTAATCCAAAGACTTGGAGAACCATAAATTGCATCATTCCATAATATATATCTTTTAAATCCCATTCAGGTACAACACCTTTTAAAAAATAAGCAGAAAGTGCTACAGGAGGAGAAAGCCAGGCGGTTTGCAAATTGACAGCTACCAAAATTGCAAACCAAGTAAGATTAAAACCTAAAGCTTCTACTAATGGTAATATAATTGGAATTATAATCATCACAATCGGTACCCATTCCAATGGCCATCCTAACAAAAATATCATCACCATTATCATTGCTAAAATCAAATATTTATTCATTTCTAAACCAAGTAAAAACTCTGTTAATAATGTTGGAGTTCCTAATCTTGCAAAAACTGCTCCAAAGAAATTTGAGGCTGCAACTAGAACCATTATTAATGCTGTAATTTCTAGAGTCTTGACTAATGCTTCTTGTAATTTTGAAAGTGTTAATTTTTTATATGCTAATGATAAAAGAAGAGCACCCATTGCACCACACCCTGCTGCTTCTGTAGGTGTTGCAAATCCAAATAAGATACTTCCAAGTGCTGCAAATACTAAAGCTGCTGGTGGAACTAATCCTAAGAAAAATTCTATCCAAACTTCTTTCATACTTGCTGCTCTCATGTCATCAGGTAAAACTGGGCCTAACTTTGGATTAATCATACATCTAATTGTAGTGTAAGCTGCATACAAACTCGCAAGAAGAATTCCAGGAAGTATTGCGGCTGCAAATAAATCAATAACTGGGATCTCCATTATTGGCCCCATTACAACAAGCATAATGCTTGGTGGAATTAATATTCCTAAAGTTCCTCCTGCAGTAATGGTTCCAGCAGCAAGTTTGACATCATAACCCGATCTATTCATTGATTTTGCTGCCATAATTCCAAGAATTGTTACTGACGCTCCAACGATTCCAGTAGCTGCAGCAAAAATTACAGATACAAATAAAACCGCATAATATAAAGAACCCTTAACTTTAGCTAACATCATTTGAAAAGCTGAGAATAATCTTTCCATAAGTCCAGCTTGTTCCATCATAATACCCATAAAGACAAAGAGCGGAACGGCGGCGAGTGTCTGTTCAGTCATTACCATTGAAAATTGAAGAGTCATTAAATAAAAGACTAATTTTCCAAAACCTAGATAACCAAAAACAAAACCTAAGAATATTAGAGTAAATGAAATTGGAAATCCTACGAAAATTGCAAAAAGCATAACGCCAACAAGAATAAAACCTAAAATTGCTGGATCAATCAACTCTGCAATCATTTATTTTCCCCTGGCCACTCTCCTTTTTTTGCAGCCCAGTAACTTTTAAATAATTCTGAAATACCTTGAATTAGTAAAAATACTATTCCAATTAATAAGCATGTTTTAATTGGCCACATGTATGGCATCCAGGTAGTATCCATACCTCTTTCACCTCTTTGAATAGATTCTCCAACATAACCTATTGTCATATATAGAAAGACAATCAAACCAGGAAAGTAAAATAATAGATACAACCAAAAATCTATTAGACCTTGATTTTTAGTTTTAAAATTTCTGTATAAAAAATCTGCTCTTATATGAACACCTCTTGAAAGAGCATAACCCGCACCCAACATAAAAAGAGCTCCATACAAAAAACGACTAATATCGTATGCCCAAATAGTTGGTGCTAAAAAAAGTTTTCTTGCTAAAACCTCATAAGTCATAGCAAAAATAAGTGGCATTAATATCCAACAAACGATATTTCCAATCCACTTACTAAATCTATCAATATTTACAATTGATTTTGCCATCCATAATGGCATATCGTTGGGCATTTTTCCTGAACCACCCCGCCTTTCGGCAATCATTTCATCAGATATATCAAGTTTAGTTGGTTCGTCTGCCATAAAATTCTAGTAAAAAAAATTAGAGCGGACTGTAAAAAGTCCGCTCTAATAAATTAAATTTAATTACTAATTACTTTAATGTTGCTGCGTGAGCCATTCCTAGCTTCGCATTAGACATTTGAGCACCACTCCAGAATGGAACAGCTATATCAGCAAATTTTTTCATTGAATTATAAACTTCGTTGAAAAATTTATTTTCTGCAGCGTTCTTGTTTAAAGAAGCTTTCGCAGCAGCCATATATTCTGTGAAATAATCAGAAGGTGTGTCTTCTAAAATTACCCCGTGTTTAGTAGTCAGCTCTTGTAAAGCTTTTCCGTTCTCATAGATTCTGTAACTTAAAGATTTAGCTAATGAAGCATTAGCAGCTACTTCAAGAGACTTCTTCTCATGATCACTCATAGCATTATAAGTTTTTCCAGTAATATAAAAGTCAGCATTTACTACGACTTGGTGTAAACCTTGTAGATAGTAGTGCTTTAATACTTTTTGGAAACCAAAAGTTAAATCTGGTTTTGGACAACACCATTCAGCAGCATCGATAGTTCCTGCTTCTAAAGCTGGTAGAATATCTCCACCACCCATAGCAACAGATGCTATACCGATGTCTTTATAAGTTTGTCCTGGAATTCCTGGAGGAGTTCTGAATTTATATTTTCTAAAGTCAGCCATATCTTTAATAGGTTTTGGAAACCAACCTAAAGCCTCAGGTCCAACTGGTTGAATCATAAATCCTTTAATATCTCTTCCCATCTCTTTCCATAGTCGGTCGTATAATTCTTTACCACCACCATATTGAAACCAAGATAAAAATGCGATGTTATCAATACCAACTCCACCACCAGCTACTGGCGAACCAAATAGCATAGCTGCAGGATGGTCTCCTGACCAATAGTGAGTCCATGCGAATCCACAATCAATCAGACCTTTGTCAACAGCATCTAAAGTTTCTTTTACTCCAACAACTGCACCTGCAGGTAAGATTTCAAATTTAAGAGATCCGCCTGTTAGAGTTGTTACAGTATCAGTAAAATCTTTTAACATCTTAACTTCATCAGCTTTTGTGTTAAGCACTGTCTGACATTTTAGTGTTTTTGCAGCATTAGCACTTGAAGTAAATCCAATTACTAAAATCGTTGCAAATAACATTGAAATGATTTTTTTCATTATTTTTCCTCTGTTAGTTAATTAAGAAGAGCATATACAATCAGAAAAACTAAGCTGACACAAGTGACAATTGAGTGTAAAAGCAATAAAAACTTAAACTAAAAAACGATTCAACTATTAATGGAAAATTTTGATTACATAATTATCGGAGCTGGTTCTGCGGGATGTGTTTTAGCTAATAGATTATCTGAGAATTCAAAAAATAAAGTTTTGTTAATAGAAGCTGGTGGCAAAGACAATAATCCCTGGATACACATACCTGTTGGATATTTTAAGACTATGCACAATCCATCAGTTGATTGGTGTTATAAAACAGAGAAAGACGCCTCAATGAATAATAGATCTATTCGTTATCCTAGAGGTAAAACCTTAGGAGGTAGTTCCTCTATAAATGGGTTACTTTATATAAGAGGGCAAAGTAGAGACTATGATGTTTGGCGACAATTAGGTAATACTGGTTGGGGTTGGGATGATGTTCTTCCCTATTTTATTAAAGCTGAAAATCAAGAAAGAGGAAAAGACGATTTTCATGGTGTTGGTGGCCCCTTATCAGTATCTGACCAAAGAATTCAATTACCTTTATTGAATGAATTTCAAAACGCTGCTGAAGAATTTGGCATCCCTAAAACAAAAGATTTTAATACTGGAGATAACCACGGTTGTGGCTATTTCCAAGTGACAGAAAAAGATGGTTTTAGATGTAGCACAGCAGTTGGATATCTAAATCCAGCTAAAAGTAGAAAAAATTTACACATTGTTACTAATGCTCATGTAAAAAAGATTAATTTTGAAAATAAGATTGCAAAAGAAGTTGAATATTGGCAGGGCGATGAATTAAAAAAAGTAAGCTCATCCAAAGAGATAATCCTATCTTCTGGTTCTATAGGTTCTCCACAAATTCTTCAGACATCTGGAATTGGGAATTCTCAAAAATTAAAAGAATTAGGAATTAATATAGTTCATGAATTAAAAGGTGTTGGTGAAAATTTACAAGACCATCTGATGTTTAGACCTATATATAAAGTTCAGGGACTTAAATCACTTAATAAAAAGATTAATAGTTTGTTTGGAAACTTGATGATTGGCTTAGAATATATCTTTAAACGAAGTGGTCCTATGACTATGGGTGCAAGTCAAATGTGTATGTTTGCTAAAAGTGATCCTTCTATGGAATTACCTGACCTTCAATGGCATGTTCAACCAATGAGTATGGATACATTGGGTGCAACCAAAAATCACGACTTTCATGCTTTCACACCAACAGTTTCCAATATAAGACCAACTAGTAGAGGAAATATAAGTATAGTTGATAAAGACTCTCGAACTTACGCAAAAATAAAAATGAACTATTTATCAACGGAACATGATCGAATGGTAGCTGCAAAAGGATTAAAATTAACTAGAAAAATTATAATGGAATCTGAAACATTTAAGAAATATAAACCAGAAGAATACAGGCCAGGAATAGACATTAATGATGATGAGGAATTAGTCAAAGCAGGTTCAGATTATACTCAAACAATTTTTCATCCTGTCGGCACGTGTAAAATGGGCCAAGATGATATGGCTGTAGTTGACGATAAACTTAAAGTAAAAGGTATCAAAAATTTAAGAGTAATTGATGCTTCAATCATGCCAAATATCACCTCTGGAAATACGAATGCACCTACAATAATGATTGCAGAAAAAGGTGCCGATATGATACTAAGAAATTAATGTTCGCTGATTTATTTACTCCAGAACAAATAACTATTCTTACTCAAATTATCCTGATTGATTTGGTCCTAGCTGGGGATAATGCAATTATTATTGGAATGGTTGCATCAAAGTTTCCATTGGAACAAAGAAAAAAAATTATTTTTTGGGGTATAGGTGGTGCTGTAATTTTAAGAATTATTTTAACTTTACTTACTGCCTATTTACTTCAAATCACTGGTTTAAGATTGCTTGGTGGATTACTTTTACTTTATATTGTCTACAAACTTTATGTAGATGTAATTAAAGGCTCAAGTCATGAAGATAACATAAAAGTTGATAATTCAAGCTTTCTAAAAGCTATTTGGACAATTTTATTAGCTGATTTTACTATGAGCTTAGACAATGTCCTAGGAGTTGCTGGAGCAGCTGGTGATCATTATAAATTATTAGTCTTTGGTTTGGTTTTGTCTATAGTGTTGATGGCTTTTGCGGCTACATTGATTTCAAATTGGATAAAAAAATATAAATGGATAGCTTGGGCTGGTTTATTAGCAATATTAATTGTTGCTATTGAATTGATTTACACAGATATTAAAATATTATTTTTATAATGTACTTAAAAAATTATAACTTAAAAAATAAAACTGCTATTGTTACAGGAGCTGGAAAAGGTCTGGGTAGAGCATGTGCAATAGGTCTTGCAGAAGCTGGTGCAAATTTAATCATAATTAGTAGAACAAAAAAAGATTTAGACGAAGTTTCAAAAAAAATAAAAAAATTTAAATCAAAATGTAAATCATATGTATGTGATATTACTAATTATAATGAAATTAAGGAAATCGTAAACAAACAGCCTAAAATAGATATTCTAATCAATAATGCTGGAAACAATATTCCTGAGCACTTTACTAAAGTAAAAAAAAGTGACATGGAATATCTTGTCAGGATAAACACCATGGCAACTTTTAATCTAGCTCAATTATGTGCTTTAAAAATGATTAAATCAAAAAATAGAAAAAAAATTGGAGGTTCCATTGTAAATATGTCTTCACAGATGGGCCATGTAGGAGGACCAATTAGAAGTGTATACAATATGACTAAGTTTGGTTTAGAAGGTCTTACAAAAGGTATGTCTCTGGATTTGGCCAAATATAACATCAGAGTTAATACAGTTTGCCCAACTTTCGTTGTAACACCAATGACAAAAAATTTTCTTAAAGATAAAAAATTCAAAAGAGATATGTTAAATAACATTCCTCTTGGAAGATTTGCAGAATTGTCAGAGGTAGCTTCAGCCGCTGTCTTTCTTGCTTCTGATGCTGCATCTATGATTACTGGAACTTCATTATTGGTTGATGGTGGATGGACTGCAAGATAATTTCTAAATTAATCCTCTTAGTATTTTTTTTTTCTACAACAAATTTAAATGCAATTGAATTTAAAGGAAAATTTTTACAAGGTCATTACATTATTGGGATTACAGATCCATTCGCTGAAATAATAATAGATAAAAAAAAAGTAAAAGTGTCTAAAGATGGATTTTTCGTTTTTGGGATAGATCGTGATAGAAAATTTGATGTGACAATAACAAAAATTCTCAATGGTAATAAAGAAAAAATAACGAAAAAAGTTCTTAAACGTAAATATAATATACAAAGGATAGATGGATTAGAAGAAAGTAAAGTTACTCCCCCTGAGTCAGTTTACAAAAGAATTAAGGAAGAAAATAACAGAATTGGAGAAGCAAGAGCTATAAATTCTGATTTACCTTTTTTTAAAAATCAATTTATAATGCCAGTAAAAGGTATCATTAGTGGTGTTTATGGAAGTCAAAGAATTTTAAATGGGAAACCTAAATGGCCTCATTATGGAATTGATATTGCAGCAAAAAAAGGAACAAAAATTAAATCATCTGCGACTGGTGTAGTTACAATGGCTGAATCTGATTTGTATTATACAGGTGGAACCATTATTATGGATCATGGTCATGGTATTTCAACTATCTATTCACATTTAGCAACATTAAATGTTCAAGTAGGAGATGAAGTCTTACAAGGTGATATAATTGGTACCGTTGGCTCAACAGGACGATCGACTGGTCCCCATTTGGACTTTAGAGTAAATTGGTTTCAGACTAGACTTGATCCTATGTCGGTATTAAAATAAATAAAAAGATAATTGACTAACTAAAATCAAATTTTGATTTCAAAAATAAAAATAAAAAATTTATTTCAAATTAAAAATTTAATTATTTTTTCTTTGATTTTAGGAATAATTAAATTTATTGAACAATTAATTAAAGGAAAATATTTTCATGATTTCAATGTCTATTTAAATGCTATTAAAGTCTTAGACAATTCTGGCAATCCTTACTCTATCATTATTGATTTACCTTATTTATACCCACCTATCATCTCTAAATTATTAGAAACATCAAATCAAAGCGTATTCAGTTTCATTTATTTAATTATTTATATAACTATAATTTTTCTTGTTTATATTATTTCTGAAAAAAACTTTAAAACATCATTGCTTATCTCATTAGGTGTAAGTGGAATATTGGTCAAATCTTTATTAACTGGAAATATATCAAATATCTTTTATTTTTTGATAATTTTTTCAATCTTTTTTTATTATAAAAGAAATAATTTTTTACCTTATTATATCACTGTTTTTTTTATGAGTGTGATTAAGTTTAATTTCATAATCTTATTTTTGTTACCAATTATAATTAATCAAAATAAAGGAAAAGAGTTTTTAAAATTAATTATTTTTATATCAACTTTAGCTTTAGTTTATATTTATCAATATTTATTTATGAATGCGCAGTTTCTTGATTTTATAAACACTTTAAAATTTTATAACTTAGTGGGTGTAGGAGATAGAGGAAATTCAATTTTTGTTTTTTTAAATTATAAACTAGGGCTTAATTTGTTTATAAGTGCTTTTATACATTTGAGTATTTTTGCTTACTTATTACTTATCTTAATCAATAAAAGAACTGAAATTCATCCTAAGCTTTTTTTAATTTCCATTCTAATTTTATTAATTTTTATAAATCCTAGATTAAAACTTTATGATATTGCTTTTGGTATCGTTTTTCTAAATTTAGCAATATTATATTTAGATAAAAAAACTATTATTAATTTTTTAATTTTTAGCTTGCTTATAATTTTATTTATTAAAGAAGTTACAAAATATTATGATTTGAGTCTTGGAAACCCATACATGTTAGCATGGTATATATTCATATTTTTCTTTTATATTGTTTTCAAAAAGTATCGTATAGCTAGGTTTGATAAACTTAATTAGTTTCTTTTCTCAATTGTTCTAATTTAATCTTTTTTTGTAAACTTCTATTTTTGTCATAAAGTAAATTAAATTTGATTTTTTTATTCGTTTTAATATTAATAATTTTTGCATTTCTAACCTCAATGTTATCGGCTACAGCACTGATTGGTCTTTTTGTTGGATTTAAGTTTTTGATTGTAATTGCTGATTTATCATTCACTATTTTTCCTTTCCATCTTCTTGGTCTAAAAGGACTTATTGGAGATATTGATAACTTTTTTGAGTTCAAACTTAATATTGGCCCATGAACAGATAAATTATATGCTGTACTTCCAGCAGGTGTACAAACTAAAACTCCGTCTGAAACTAATTCTTTAATTACTTTTTTTGAACCATAATTAATTGATATAGATGCAGCTTGTCTACTTTGTCTTAAAATTGATACCTCATTAATTGCAATATTTTTTCTTATTTTATTTTTGTTATTTTTCACAATCATTTCTAATGGTGAAATTGAAATCATATTTGATTTATTGATATTATTTATTGTATTTTTTACTGAAAATTTATTCATTAAGAAGCCATAATTACCTGAGTTCACTCCATAAAATAATTTTTTTGAGTTTCTGTTTTTCTTTAATGTTTGAAGCATAAAGCCATCGCCACCTATAACAATGATCACATTAGATTTTTTAATCTTACTTTTATCTAAGTTTTTAATCAGCGAAGATCTAATTCTTTGTGAATTTTTATTTTTATCTGAAATTATTTGAATTTTAGACATTAATGATGGTGCCCTCGGCCAGACTCGAACTGGCACTCCGCAAGCGGCAAGGATTTTAAGTCCTTTGTGTCTACCAATTTCACCACGAGGGCATTAATGAATTTCATGAGTGTTTATGCCAATATTTATAATTGAACAAGATAAATAAGTAAATTTTTTTTATTTAATTCTGCTGCCGTTAATATATTTTTGTGAATTCTCTCCTAATTGCTTAGAAGCACAAAAAATTTGATTTCTCATCGTTTCTGTTCTTTGGAAGTAGTATCCTTGACTTATGTTTAACTTAAATTCAGCTGCTATTGCCTCTTTGGGATCACATTTTCCTTGATATTTATATTTAAAATCAAATAGTTGATATGAAACAATATAAAACAAAAAATTTAAAAAAATGATTGGATAAATATATTTTTTATTATCAACTAATTTAAATAAAAAGACATAAAATAATATCAAAGCCAATGACATTATTGAGGTTTTTGTGGGCATAAAATAAAAAACTAATAGGTTTAAGAAAATAAAAATTATTATATCTTTATTATTTAGAATAATTTTTTTTACTTTTTGAATTTTTTTAAAAAAAAGATAAATAATAAATATTGATGAAAAAACTCCAATAGATAAGTAAGACTTATATATAAATCTTGGAGTTAATGCTTCAAATGTTAAGTCTGGTCCACCCCCATTACTTATAAATGATAAGCTGTATTTATTTTGAATAAATATTGGAAAATAAAATAGTGAAGAAATTACTAATGAGTAAAATAACACTAATAATGATAATTTATAATTCTTTCTATTTTTAAATATTTCATAGATTAAAAAAACAATAATTAATAATGCAAAATTAGCTCTGGTAGCGATAGCTAAAGCAAAAAAAATAATTGAATATATTTTGAAATTTTTTTTAAATAGAAATAATGCTGCTGAGAACAAAAATAATGACAAAGGATAATCACTTGGGTTAGTGTTATCTAAATAGAGTACGGGATTTGAAAGACAAATTAAGATAAATAAAAAAAGGTCTTTTTGATTTAATCTATTATTTGAATAGGATAAAAAAATTAAAATAATTGAAAATAAAAAAAAACAATAACTGATGAATGATCCTAAGAAAGACCCAAAATTATAACCAATAAAACCATAAAAAAGTTCTCCGAAAGGTGATCCATAAAATCTTGATGATGAATATACTCCATTTTCATAAGCGCTGATAAAAGATAAAATTAGACCGTGAGAGTCTAGATCGTCTCCATATCCTTTGTATAATGATGTTTGAATTCCTAATAAAACTAAAGAAATAACAATTATGACATACTTAAAGCTTATATTTCCCATATCTTCCTTGACTTATGATAATATATGTACATTAACAAGTAAAAATTTATATAGTTTTAATAGACTATTAAATAAAATTAAATTTTAAAAATTCTTATAAATATTTTAAAATATTTTCTCTATTGTGTTGTTCACTAAATTTCCATAATTGTGAGTCTAGATAAAAATGAAGCATCTGACCAGTGATAGGGATAAAAATTAAAGTTTTTAAAAATTCTGAGTCATTTTTACCAAAAATTGAAAGAATTGACATAATTAAAGAGTAAATAATAATTACAAATAAAAAACTAAATATCTTTGATTTTTTATTTAAGACATTATCATTATTTCTTTTGCTAATTACCTTACTAGTTAAGTATAAATATTGAGAATAATGCATTGTTACACCCATTATTATCGCATGAACTGGGTTTGCAACAAAGCAAACAGGATAAAAAATTAAAACACCAGTTATTAAAGTTAAAAAATTTTCAGAAAAACTAAATTTTTTAAATTCAAACCAAAAAACTGCTAGCATTGTTAATATAATTAAAAAATTTAAGATTAACAAACTATCCTCCTGTATTATAGGCATATAAAATCTAAAAAATGCGATAAAGAAAAATAGTAAATTAAATAGATAAATGATGTTTGAATAATGAGTTTTTTCTAAAGGATCTTTGGTATAAAGATTCATAATTCCATAACTTTGTCTTGTTACATGATACATATTTGCTGCGAAAAAAATTAATAAAAATAAATTTTTAAAATAAAAAAAGCCAATTATGCAAAATAGTGAAAGTAATATTGGTATAATAATTAATTCTATTTTTTTTTGCTTAATATAAGAAACATTAACTTTATCTAAAAAAAATGGCCAAGTTGCTCCAAAGTGAGTTTCAGCTAAAATCAAGATTGTTAAAAAAATTAAATGAGTTTCAAAAATAGGGAAACTGTAAAGTACAGTTAAATACACCAATGGAAATAAAATGGGAAATTTTACAAAAAATACCTCTTTTTTTAATAGAAAACTCATATTAATCTAATTCAAAATTATTTGTATAATCTGATTTTAAATTTAAATCTTGATCAGTTTTAGCCAAATAACAGTTTCCTACAACCAAAACATCAAGCTCTGTTCCCATAAAGCATTTAAATGCATCCTTTGGAGTGTGAACAATTGGCTCACCTCTTATATTGAATGATGTATTTACTAAAACTGGGCAATTAGTTTTTTCTTTAAATTTAGATATTAATTTATAATACAGTGGATTAGTGTCTTTTGAAACAGTTTGAACTCTAGCCGAATAATCAACGTGGGTTACTGCTGGAATTTCAGATTTTTTTACATTCAATAAATCAATTCCAAATAGTTTTTTTTGGTCTTCATTCAATTTTAAAGTTTTATCTTTTTTTAAATAAGACACAAATAACATATACGGACTATCTGTTTTCATTTCAAACCAATCATTTAAATCTTCTCTTAATATTGATGGTGCAAAAGGTCTAAAACTTTCTCTATATTTTACTTTTAAATTTAAATTTTTTTGCATTGTGTTAGATCTGGGATCTCCTAAAATTGATCTATTTCCTAAAGCTCTCGGACCGAATTCCATCCTACCCTGAAACCATCCGACAGCTTTCCCTTTAGATAAAGCATTAACTGTCTTTTCAATGATTTCGTCTTGGTTTAATTTTTCATAAACAGCACCAATTTCATCAAACGTCTCTATAATTTCATTTTCTTTAAATTCATTACCTAAATAAGATCCACGCATATTATCTTTATTAATCTCTTCTCTTTCTTTATTTAAATCAATGTGCCAATAAGCTAATGCTGCGCCTAAAGAACCCCCTGCATCTCCAGCTGCAGGTTGTACCCATATATTTTCAAAAATTTTTTCTTGAAGTATTTTTCCATTTGCTACACAATTTAAGGCAACTCCACCTGCAAGACATAAATTTGGAATTTCGTATTCTTTTTTTAATGACTTTACTAATAAAAGCATAATCTTCTCAGTCACATTCTGAATTGAGGCAGCAATATCCATATGGAATTGAGTTATTTTTTCTGTTTCTGGTTTTCGAGGTTTTTTTCCAAATAAAGCATCAAAATTTTTATTTGTCATAGTAAGGCCTGTAGAATAATTAAAATATTTTTGATCTAACATGAAAGTACCATCATCCTTAAGATCAATTAGATTTTTTAAAATTTTATCAACATACAAAGGTTTGCCATATGGTGCTAAACCCATTAACTTATATTCACCGCTGTTTACTTTAAAACCAGTGTAGTAAGTAAAAGCTGAATATAATAAACCAAGTGAATGTGGAAAATGTAACTCTTTTTTTATTTCTACATTATTTTTTTTTCCTATAGCAACTGTTGTAGTAGCCCATTCTCCAACTCCATCTGCAGTAAGTATAATTGCTTCTTCAAATGGTGAAGGATAAAAAGCACTAGCAGCATGACTCAAATGATGTTCAGAAAATAGTAATTTTGTTTCATCTTTAAACACTTTGTCAATATTTTTGAGATGATCAAAAATAAATTTTTTTTGAAATAATTTTTCTTTTAACCATAAAGGCATCGCTCTAGAAAATGATTGAAATCCTTTTGGTGCAAAAGCTACATAAGTTTCTAATAAACGCTCAAATTTTAAGAAAGGCTTTTCATAGAAAACTATATGATCAATCTCATTCAATTTAACATTAGAAAAATTTAAAACAAAATTTATTGCATTAGTTGGAAAACCTGAATCATGTTTTTTTCGAGTAAATCTCTCCTCTTGTGCAGCTGAAATTATTTTGCCATCTTGAATAAGGGCGGCAGCGCTATCGTGATAGAAAGCTGAAATACCCAATATGTAGGTCATCAAAAAATTGTATAAATAAAAGGGGCTACAGCTGTTCCTTGAGTTACAACAAATAAGGCTCCGAAAATTAAAAGAAATATAAGAATTGGTAAAAGCCAAAATTTTTTTCTTTCCATTAAAAACTTAACAAATTCTTTTAGAAAACTCATTTAATTTTATTAAATATTTTTTTAAGATAATCAATACTATTTTTTTTTACCTATTAAAACAAATAACCCTCCATCTGATCCAAAAGAGTTAAAAATCATTAAAAACTGATTTAGAATTCTTGAAAAGAAAGTTCCTATTGATTTTTTTTCAAATATATTTTCATAATCATAATCAAAATCTGATGATGGTATCGAACTTATAAAATCAATATTATGGATTTTAAACCACTTAAGAACTTCATCAATAGTATGGAGACTTTCAAGTGGATGAATATATTGATCCCTTATCCAGGCTACTTTTTCATTTTCATCTAGCTTTAAATTTCTTAATGTTGGATCAATTTTTTCTATAATTTTTCTGCCAAAAATTTTAAATATGCATCTTCTCAAAATTGTTCTTAATCTACCTAATTTATTATAAAGACCTACAAGAACATATCCCTCTTTTTTTAATGACTTAATTAAGATTTTAAAAGCTCCATATGGATCTTTAGTGTGATGTAAAACTCCATTAGTCCATATAAAGTGAAAAAATTCATCCTTAAGAACATCATCAAATATATCGGCATTAACAAATTGAATATTTGAAATCTTATTATTATCAGCAAATTCTTTTGCTAAATTAAGGGAAGTTTTGGTTGGATCCAATCCAACAACATTGTTATTTGTCCCAATTGCAAAATAGTTAGAAAGTTGACCTGTACCACATCCCACTTCAAGTACGTTCTTTTTATAACCAATAAACTTTTTAAATTGATTTGCTAAAAAATTTTTATCTCCTTTATTTAATATTGTATGCTTGTTGTCATTATCTTTATAATTTGGAAATGGTTTTTCATCATAGAACTCAGTTACTTTTCTTGTTCTTTTATCTTTAATTTCAAATGATAAAATACCATTATTATTGATAGATTTTTTTTTAAGGAAATTTTCCATTTATTAAAAAGATGTTTAAAATTGGTTTTTCATTACAGATTTATTTTTTCTCTCAATCCAATAACTTTTTATATTTTTTCTTTTTAATTTTAATAAATCCTTTTTAAAAAATTTCATTACTAAACCTGTGGGAGTCACTACACCAAAAAAAACAAAAGCCATGATAATCGGTGAAACTATTCTTCCAAGCAACATACCAAACTTAAACCATAATAAATTTAAAGGTGTAAGTATTGACGAATTAATTAAACCTAATACAAAAAAGATAGATGCCACAACTAAAGCCCATAATCTATATTCTTCTTGATTTATGAGTGGATAAAGACCAATTAATACAAAAACTATAAAAAAAACAATTCCAAAACTTTTATTGGATGAAACTTTAATTTTTTTACTCATAATTGAAATATTTATATTTTAAATTTAAGAATATTCTATCTAAATTTCTAAATTAGCTCTTATTCTCTCAAAAATTAAAAAAAAATTTTTCATTATAATAAATTACTCCTTTACACTACCAGCAGTTAGACCGCTGACTAAATATTTTTCAAAATATATGAAAATAAAAAGTACAGGTAAAGTAACAATTACTGAACCTGCCATTAAGTATTGACGTGGTGTCTCTGCATCCCCACTTAGATATTGAATGGCTCTTGATAAGGTAAATGATTTAGGACTATCTAAAAACATCAATGAAAAAAGGAATTCGTTCCAAGCAATCATAAAAACATAGAGTGCAACGGATGCAATAGCTGGCAAACTTAAAGGAATAATAATCTTTAAAATTATACCAAACCAATTTTGACCATCCATAATTCCTGCATCTTCGATTTCTTTGGGAATACTTTTGAAATACCCTTGCAACATATAAATAGCGACTGGCAAGGTTGTAGCTGTATAAACAATCAATAGACCAAAGATTGAGTTTCTTAATCCAAGTTGACTAAACACTGTGTATAAAGGGATCACTAAAACAATAGCTGGAAACATATAAATAATTAAAATCGAAGTTGATAAAAAGTTTTTGCCAAAAAAATTTAATCTAGCAACGGCATAAGCTGCAGGGATTGCAAATAATAATGTGACAATAACAGTTCCGATAGAAACTGCTGAGCTTATTAAAATATATCTACCAAAATTATAAGTTTCAAAGATTACAAAATAAGATTTGAATAACTCAGTTAAGCTTTTGGTAAAATCTAGACTAAAGTCTAAAGGATTTACTAATAAAGCTATTTGAGTTTTAAAACTGGTAACCAGCATAATGTAAAATGGGAATAAAATTACAAATGCAAAGAAAACAATGCCAAATAAGGTAATAAAATCAAAAATAATTTTTTCAGATATAAAATCTTCCTTTAAAGATTGTGTACTATATTTTTTGAGTTTGTTCGTAAAAAATAAAGTGATTAAGAAAACTCCAAGAGTATACCAATATGGTGATGCTTCATTAAAGTAAAAATATAAAATTGAAAATATAAATGATAATGAAAAAATCTTTATTAAGTGATTAATCTTATTGCCAATTAAGACAAATGCTAACGATAACAGAATACAAATTAAAAAAACAGGTGTGATATTTAAATTAGTAAAACTTAAACCTTGCAGTGTAGCCATGATCTTCCAAATTGACAAAATACACGTCAGAAAAAAAGATGAAATGATCAAAAATATTGAAAGAGATTTAAGATTCATTAGCTCTCTTTCCAATTAATCTAAAATAAATAACCATGAAACTAAGAAGTAACATGACAATGACTATTGAAACAGCAGAGCCCATCCCAATATCTGATACCGCAAACCCTTGCTGATAAACATTGATAGGTAATGTTCTTGTGCCTGATGCTCCACCCGTTAATAAAAAAATATCTTCAAATTTATTAAAGTTCCAAATAAACCTAATCATGAATAAAATTGAGATGATGGCTGTAATTTGAGGCAGTGTAATATGGATAAATTTTTGGATTGGGCTTGCTCCATCCACTTCTGCTGCTTCATACAAACTTTGTGGTATTGCCTGCAATCTTGCTAAAATAAAAAGAAAAGCGAGTGGAAAGTAGCGCCAAATTTCAAAAAAGATAACTGTCGTTAAAGCTAACCTTAATTTAAATTCAAATCCTAAAATACTCATGGTTATATATTTTTGGCCTAATAAATTTATTGGTTTTTCTATGATATTAAAATTTACTAATAATGCATTTAAAGTTCCACTATTTGGATCAAGTAATAAAGTCCAAGTATAAGCTAAAGCAACTACAGGCCCCACATAAGGAAAAAGTAGAATACCTCGCATATATGTTCGACCTTGAATATTTTGATTAACTAATTGTGCTGCTAAAATTCCAAAGATAATTGCACCGACTGTGCCAAAAAAAGTGAAGTAAAAAGTCGTTAAAAGTAATTCAACAAAATTATTTTCATAAAAAACTTTTTTAAAATTTTCTAAAGTGAAATTTGTAGTCAATAATGGATTATCTGCTTTTCCACTTAAAATCGGTTTTTGAGATTTAATTATTTTTTTGTCAATTATTTCACCATTATTATTCTGTATAATTATCTCAAAATTTTCCCTGTATTTTGCCTGCCAATTTCCAAAATTACAAACAACTTTTTTAGATTGAAAATTACATCTTGGATCAAGATCGATTGGTGAAACATTTGTTGGAAATTTATCTTGAAACTGAACATTTCTTATTTCTTGAATTAAAGAACTATTTCGTAATTTATAAATAATTTTTAATTCTGATTGATTTTCTGAAATTGATTTTACAATTTTCTTTGCTCTTGGTTCTGGAATTCTTATATCTTTTAATTCGATATCTTTAAAACTAATCCAAACATTGGCAAAAATGGGAAATAGAACAATGGCAAAAACTAATAGGACTGCAGGTAAAACTAAAGTGTAAGCAGTTCTTTTTTCTAATTTTGATAATGAATCACTCATAATAAAAAGCGGATAATAAAATATTATCCGCTCTTTATAAATTTATTATTTAAAACTTAGCTAATTCAGCGTTAATTTTCTTAACCGCTTCATCAACCGAGATTTGATCATCAATATATTCTCTAGTGATTCTATTTAAGAATTGAGAATTAATGATTTTTGATGCTCTAGAAAGTTCACCCTCTTTAACACCCCATCTATTTGCAGTATCTAAACCTGCAACGATGTTATCAATAACATCTGCAGAATAAAGATCTGTTAAAGGAGCTTTTCTATCAACACCTACTGGTAATTTACTCCAAGCTTTAGTGTAAGCACTAGGATCACTCTTGTTTCCTCTTCTTACTGGAAATTTTCCCTCCGGAGCAATTCCTAATGTTGCAGTATAACCTTCACTCATAGAGTACTCTATGAATTTTTTAGCTTCATCAGTATCTGCATCCGCAGTAATCCCAAAGTATCTTACATCTGCCCAAGCTGCTCCTTTTTTATTGTTTGGTCCACTAAAGTTTGTAATGAAACCAGTTTTAGAAGCTAACTCTGGTGATGTTGGATCACTATTTATTGTTGGAGGAGCAGAGTCTCTTAAACCTGCTAATTCATCCATAATAAAAGGTGACCATATGATCATTGGAGTTTTCCCAGCAAAATATAAAGCTCTAGATTGTTTCCAGAACAATTCTCCTGGAGGACTTGCTTTTGCAATTACTTTATAAAATTCTAAAGAATTCTTTAAAGCTTTACCTTGTTTTTTAGTTCCACCTTTTTTAACAAAATTAACTCCGTTAGCTAAAAGTACATGCTCGAGTACTTGGCTCATGAAGTTTTCATCTGTTTTAGTGGCAGCTACAAAGCCAAACATATCATTGCTTGATAATGCATTAACAGCTTTAACAATATTTGCGTATGAAGTTGGTGGCTCTAAACCAGCTGCAGCAAATAGATCTTTTCTGTAAACAACCATTTGTGTCCAGCCATCAACTGGAACAGCAGCAAATTTTCCACCTTTCTTAGCCATATTTAATGCGCCAGGTGCAAAAGTTTTTTTACCTAACGATTTTACTACAGCGTTATTTGCATCGACATCTAATATGCCTGCCTCAGCCCATGGTAAAACATATTGAAGAGTGTGATAAATCACATCTGGAAGATTTCCTGCAGCTGCAGCAGCAGTTGCTCTGGTTCCAAGGTCTTTTTCTTCAATTGGAATAACTTCGACTTTAATTCCAGTTTTTGCTTCAAAAGATTTGGCCATCTCCTCTTGTTTTGCCATTCTTGCTGGTTGGACTTCTGTTGTCCAAAATTTAATATCTGCAAAACTAGTATTAGAAATTAAAAATACTAAAACAGATATATTTATAATGATTTTTTTAATCATTTTCCCCCCTGTTTATTTTTTTCATTTCTCTCTGATTTTTAAGATTTTGTAACCTTCGCGATTTTTTCATTGCGATAAATCTAACAGTGTAATAAATTTTTAACAACATTTAATGATTATTCAAAATCCTTTAAATCCAATAAATGTCGAAAATTAACATTAAAAATCTTGAAAAATCTTTTGGTGACAACAAGGTAATTAATAATTTTAATATAGATATAAATGATGGAGAATTTATTGTTTTGGTGGGTCCTTCAGGTTGTGGAAAATCAACATTGTTAAGAATGATATCTGGACTAGAAAGTATTGATCAAGGTGAAATTTTTTTAGACTCGAAATTAATAAACAACTTAATTCCATCAAAGCGTGAAATAGCGATGGTATTCCAATCTTATGCTCTTTACCCACACATGAACGTTTTTGAAAATATGTCTTTTGGATTAAAAATGGAAAAAATTTCTAAAGATCAAATTCAACAAAAGGTTAATCATGCTGCTAACACATTACAAATTGAAAATCTACTCAAGAGAAAACCTAAACAACTTTCAGGCGGACAAAGACAAAGAGTTGCTATTGGCAGAGCGATTACAAGAAGTCCTAAAGTTTTCTTGTTTGATGAGCCATTATCAAACCTCGATGCTGCTTTAAGATCTGAAATGAGAGTTGAGATATCAAAACTACATAAAAAAATAAATTCAAATATTATTTATGTAACTCATGATCAAATAGAAGCAATGACCCTGGCTGATAGAATTGTCGTTCTTAATAAGGGAAATATTGAACAATTTGGAACACCTAATGAAATTTATACTGATCCAAATAATATTTTTGTTGCAGAATTTATTGGTTCACCAAAAATGAATATCATTAAAATCAACAAAGATCAGATAATTAATTCAAAAACATTGAAATTATTTAATAATGAAGTTGCTGTAGATAATTTTAAATTTGAAGATGAAATATATATAGGTATTAGACCTGAAGATATAAGTATAAATAATAATCAAGAAATTCAATTAGAAGTAAAAGTCGATCTTGTTGAAAATCTAGGATTTGAAAAAATTATTTATACTAAAATCTTAGATCATCAAATTATAATTAAATCTTCAGAAAATGTTACTGGACAATCACTTAAAATATCATTTTCAAAGAGTAAAATATTATTTTTTGA
>CACGWH010000006.1 GCA_902576765.1 uncultured Pelagibacteraceae bacterium | reverse complement strand
TAATTTTATTAATTCTTCAAAGATTGGGTTTTTCATAAATTTATTACATATCATTTAATTGATTTCTTCATCAGTTAAATTTATCCTTGATTTACATTGAAGTCGAGAAACAAGGTTCCTGTCAAAAATGCTAAACTTACAATGAAGTTTACATTGAAGTTTTTCAAAAAGTCTTTATTTTTTGTTATTATCTAAATTATAGGGGGAAACTGAACTGCCAGGTTATATTTCGGATCTAGCTCGAAACCTTTCATACATAAGTCTGGCTTTTACTCCGAAATCCAAAAAAGGTTGTGGTGGTAACCAGGTAGGTTTACTTCTTACCTCAATAGTTTCAATTTCCTTTGTATGTTCATTGCTTGCTTTGATAGCTATTTGTTCACCAAATAAAGTTCCTACACCAATACCTGAGCCATTATAACAACCAGCAACAAAAATATTTTCATGAATTTTTTCAAAAATTTGAGAACTATTTCTTGTTCTTGATACAATACCTGACCAAGTTGATTGAATGATATCGTCTGGTAATTGTGGAAATCTTTTTTTAATACCAATCTTTTGCTTAATAGATCTTTTTTCCAAATTAAATTTAGACATCAGAGATGGGTTGTGAACTTCTGCAGTATTTCTTATTAAAATTCTTCTATCTTTGGTCATTCTAATCGTTGCACCCATTGGTCTAACGGGCAAAACACCCCACTCTTTTGGCTCTCCGATTGATATAAATTCTTTTTCTGTTAAAGGTCTTGTCATACTTGCGGTTAAAGTAATTGGAAAATTATAATTTGCTTTGATACCTAGTGCTTTCAGAAATCCATTTGTGGCAAAGATAATTTTTTTAGCTTTAACTGAGCCAGTTTTAAAATTACAATCAATTGTATCGTTAGACATTTTCCAATTTAATAATAATGAATTTTCATAAAGATTTACATTTTCAGGCAAGGTATCAATCATTGCTCTAACTAATTTACCTGGATGTAATAAAATACCTCCTTTTGTATAAAGTGCTATATTATAAAATTTAGTGCCTAATTCTTTTGAAAGATCTTTATTAAATAAAAGATTATGCTCAAAACCTAGTTTAGATAGTGTGCCTGAAAAATTTTCTAAGATATCTTTATCCTCAGATTTTGATGAAGCAAAATACTTTCCACATTCATTCCAATCACAATCAACCTGATGTTCCTTAATGAATTTTTTAACTACATCTATGCCTAACTTATAAATATCAGATTTTTTTTTATAATTTTCTAATTCTTTATTAGAAGTGAAACCGTCATTAAGTGTAGTATCAACTAAATAACCAGAATTTCTAGAACTTGCGCCCTCTCCTGCTAATTGAGCATCAACTAATAAAATTTTTTGATTTGGATAAAGCTGACCTAATTTTCTTGCAGCCGATAATCCTGTATAACCTGCGCCTACGACAAGCCATTCGCAACTTAAATCAGACGAAAGTGTATGGATATTTGTTCTTGGATTTAAATCATTAACCCAACTGCAACTATTATCATTAACTACTTCCATAAAGAAAGATTACGATAATTGTTTGAAATTTGAAAGATCTTAAGAAGTTAAAGATGGCTGCTTCTTCATATCTGCTTTATTAATACCAGCAACTTTGACTGGCTTTTTCATAGCGTCTCTTCTGAATGGTTCACCAAGCTCTTGATTTAAAATTACTTCAATAAATGTTGTGATACCTTTCTTTTGATCTTCACAAGATTGTTTAATAGCTGAAGTTGTTTCTTCCATAGTTTTAACAGTTACACCTTTTAAACCACAAGCGTCAGCTACTTTTGCAAAACTTAATTCTGGATCAAGCTCTGTTCCAACAAAATTATTATCAAACCATAATGTTGTATTTCTTTTCTCTGCACCCCATTGATAATTTCTAAAAATTACCATTGTAATTGCTGGCCACTCTTCTCTCGCACATGAGCTCATTTCATTCATACTTATTCCAAAAGCTCCGTCCCCAGCAAAGCCAATAACAGGTGTATCAGGACATCCAATTTTTGCTCCTAAGATTGACGGGAAACCATAACCACAAGGACCAAATAAACCTGGTGCTAAATACTTTCTTGGTTTTTCAAATGTTGGATATGCATTTCCTATCGCACAGTTATTTCCTATATCACTTGATATTATTACATCTTCAGGCATACCTGCTTGTATTGCTCTCCATGCTTGTCTTGGTGACATTCTATCTGCATCTCTTTCTCTAGCCTCTTTATTCCATACTGTTCCTTCATCATCATCTTCATGATCCAAACTCGATAATTTTTGTAACCACGCTGATTTTGTTTGGTGAATTAAATCTTTTCTTTTTTGTCTATCAGTATTACCTGCATTTGAAGAAAGTTTTTCTAGTATTTGAGTTGCAACTAATTTCGCATCTCCACTAATTCCAACCGTAACTTTTTTTGTTAATCCAATCCTATCAGGATTCATATCTACTTGAATTATGCTGGCTTTTTTCGGCCAATAATCAATTCCATATCCTGGTAAAGTAGAAAAAGGATTTAATCTTGTACCAAGTGCTAAAACAACATCTGCTTTTGAAATTAATTCCATGGCAGCTTTTGAACCATTATAGCCCAATGGTCCAACTGCTAAAGGATGGCTTCCTGGAAAACTATCATTATGTTGATAACCAGAACAAACTGGTGCATCCAATTTTTCTGCAAGCTTTTTTGTTTCTTCTATTGCTCCACCTATCACTACTCCTGCACCAGATAAAATAACTGGGAACTTTGCTTTTGATAATAAGTCTGCAGCTTTTGAGATCGCATCGACACCTCCGCCTTGTCTTTCTAATCTTACAATAGGAGGAAGGTCTATATCAATTACTTGACACCAATAATCTCTCGGAACATTTATTTGTGCTGGTGCTGATCCTCTAATTGCTTTTTCAATAACTCTATTCAAAACTTCAGCCATTCTTGACGGATCTCTAACTTCTTCTTGATAACAAACCATGTCTTTAAATAAATTCATTTGTTCTACTTCTTGAAAACCACCTTGACCCATAGTTTTATTAGCAGCTTGAGGTGTTACTAATAATAATGGAGTATGATTCCAATAAGCAGTTTTAATAGGTGTGACTAAACCAGTAATACCGGGTCCGTTTTGTGCAATGACCATAGACATTTTTCCAGTTGCTCTCGTGTAACCATCGGCAATTAATCCACCATTAGTTTCATGAGCAACATCCCAAAAAGTAATTCCTGCGTCTGGAAAGATGTCAGATATAGGCATGAATGCTGATCCTATAATACCAAAAGCATGTTCAATACCGTGCATTTGTAAAACTTTTACAAAAGCTTCTTCTGTTGTCATTTTTGTCATTTATAGAACCTTTCTAAATTAATATATGAGCAATTTTTTTAAAAACTAATTGTTAATTTTTGCGATTAATATATAAGATTTCACAAAATTCAAACAAACAAATCGACACTATAAAAATGGCGACTGACATCATAATCCACGACCAAAAAGATAATGTCGGGGTAGTTGTTATCGAAAAAATAACTCCAAAACAAGACTGTAAATGCTGGATTATGGAGAATGATAGTTCTACAACCATTCAATCAGTAGATGAAATCCCTTTGGGTCATAAAATAGCAATGGCCGATTTAAAAGAGGGAGATACAATTCTAAAATATGGTCATGATATTGGTAAGGTTGTAAAAGCAATTAAAAAAGGTGAGCATGTGCATGTGCACAATGTAAAAACTAAGAAGTGGTAGAAATATGGAAATTCCAAAAAGTTTTTTAGGTTATAAAAGAGAAAATGGAAGATCTGGAACTAGAAATCATGTAATAATTTTACCTGTAGATGATATTTCAAATGCATGTGCAGAAGCAGTAGCTAATAATATTAAAGGCACAATTGCACTTCCTCATTCTTATGGAAGATTACAATTTGGGGCAGATCTAGAATTACATTTTAGGACTATGATAGGAACAGGTAGCAATCCTAATGTGGCTGCTGTTATTGTGATTGGTATTGAACCTAAGTGGACGAAAAAAATAGTTGATGGAATAGCAAAAACCGGAAAGCCAGTTGAAGGTTTTCACATCGAGCGAACTGGAGATATTGGAACAGTTATGAAAGCTTCAAAGAAAGCACAAGAGTATGTAATGTGGGCTTCAGAAAAACAAAGAGAGGAATGTCCAATAAGTGATCTTTGGATTTCTGTAAAGTGTGGAGAGTCTGATACTACATCTGGTCTAGCAGCAAACCCAACAGTTGGAAATTTAATGGATAAACTTGAACCACTTGGTGTTCATTTATGTTTTGGTGAAACATCAGAATTAACTGGAGCTGAAAAAGTTTGTGCAACAAGAGGCGCAACCAAAGAGGCTTCGGATAAATTTATGAAAACTTGGAGTGCTTATAATGATTTTATTTTAAAAGAAGCAACTGATGATCTTTCAGAAAGCCAACCAACTGCAGGTAACATTGCAGGTGGACTAACTACAATTGAGGAAAAAGCATTTGGTAATTTTCAAAAAATTGGAAACTGTAAATTTGTAGATGTGTTAGAGCCAGCAGAAGAACCAAAAAAAGGTAAAGGTTTATATTTTATGGATACTTCTTCAGCAGCAGCCGAGTGTGTAACTTTACAAGCTGCAGCAGGTTTCAATATTCATCTTTTCCCTACAGGTCAAGGAAACATTGTCGGTAACCCAATCGAACCAGTGGTAAAATTAACTGCCAATCCTTTAACTGTAAAAGGTATGGGTGAACACATTGATTGTGATGTTTCTAAAATTCTTTCAAGAGAAATGAATATGTCTCAAGCTGGAGATAAACTTATTGAGACTACTTTAAAAGTTGCTAATGGAAGATTAACTTGTGCTGAAGCTTTAGGTCATAGAGAATTTGTTATGACAAAACTTTACAGAAGCGCTTAATAATCACTTTAAAAATGGTATTTAAAAAATATTTGGTAATTATACCAGGTATAATTCTTGCTTTTGTACTTTATACAATTTCGCAAGGTTTCAACAATATAATTGGTATTGAACTTTTAGGATATGCGAAAAGTCCTATTTCTACCGCAATGATTGCAATTTTATTGGGAATGTTTTTTGGAAATTTTTTCAAAATAAGAGACAGTTTTCAGAAAGGATTAGATTTTACTAGAGAGTACATTTTAAAACTTGGAATAATTTTTCTAGGCATACAGCTTAAACCATTTGAGTTTTTAGACTTTGGTAAAATTGCTATTCCACTAATCATTATATGCATAATAAGTGTTTTGGTTGTTATTAAACTTTTAATAAAAAAACTTAAAATTCCAACTAGAATGGCTTATTTAATTTCAATAGGAAGCACTGTTTGTGGAACTACTGCGATAATGGCCACTGCACCAGTAATAAAAGCTAATAAAAGTGAAGTTTCTTACGCGATAGCAAATATTACTTTATTTGGAATACTTTCCATGTTGATTTATCCCTATTTCGCTAACATTTATTTTAATGGAGAGCCTCTTTTAATTGGCTTATTTTTAGGAACTTCTATTCATGAAACTTCTCAAGTAGCTGCTGCAGGACTTATATATGAACAACAATATAACAGTCCTGAAACATTAAATATAGCAACAGTCACAAAACTTATTCGTAATACATTTTTAATCATAATGATTCCACTTTTTGCATTTCTATATAACAGAGGTCAAACGAAGGAAAAAAATTATTCTATACTTAATATTTTTCCATATTTTGTTTTGGGCTTTGTTGGAATGATCATAATAAGAAATCTTGGAGATGAAATGTTTAACTCAACTTCAAACTGGATGGAAACAATAGAAATTATTAAACTATCATCTAAAATTTTTTTAACCATGGCAATGGCGGCTATAGGTTTGTCTACAAATTTAAAAGATATCAAAAGCATGGGATATAAACCATTTATTGTTGGATTTATTGGAATGCTTACAGTAGGAATAGTTTGTATTGTTACTATTGAAAGTTATCTAAAATTTTTTATTTAGCTGTTTTAACTAAATATTTTTTTCTTAAATTAGATAAAAATCTTCTTATAAACGCTGCGCCAATCCCCAAAATTACAGCAAACATTATAGAAAATAATCCATAGAAGAAGGGCATATCTTTAGAAAATTCTTCAATAAATTTTGAAAAAAAATTTAAATCCGCGTCAGGATTTTTTGTAATTTGATTTGAAATTTCATTTGCAAAAAAAGTATCATAAGCAATAGCAATACCAACTACTAATAATAATATTGCTAATAAGGCTTTTAATCCTGAGCTATCAATTTGTTCTCCAAGTTTTTGTCCAACTTGAACACCTATAATTGAACCAACCACTAGTAATAAAACTAACATTAGATCTATTGAGCCGTAATTAATTGAATGTAAAAAAGTAACTATTACACTCACAAAAATAGTAACAAACAAAGATGTACCTGGAACCAATCTTGTTGGCATTTTAATAATATAAATCATTGCAGGCACTAATATAAAAGCTCCACCTATGCCCATTATTGCAGCAATAAATCCAACAAATAAACCAATTATAATTGGTGTAAAAATACTTTCATATAATTTAGATTTTGGAAATCTCATCCTGAAAGGCAGTCCATGTATCCAGTAATGAACATGTAATTTTTTTCTTTCAACAACATTTTTTTTTGCCTTATCAATTTCACCAAGACTTTCCACTAACATTAAAGTTCCAATTATTGCGAGGATGTACATATAAGCTAAAGAAATAACCGTATCAATTTTTCCAATACCTTTAAAATAAGTAAAAGTATAAATTCCTAACGTTGTTCCTATTGCTCCACCTATTACAATCATTAAACCCATTTTATAATCTAAAGTATTTTTCAAATAATGGGTTGTTGATCCTGAGACAGATGTAGCTAAAATATTATTAGCTTCATTTGCAACTGCATATGCTGGAGGAATTCCCATAAAAATCAAAAATGGTGTCATTAAAAATCCACCACCGACACCAAATAATCCTGATAGAACTCCAACGATGGCACTTAATAAAAGAATTTCTATTGGATTAATGAATACTTGAGCTATGGGTAAAAAAACTTCCATTAAAAATAAAAATTATAAAATATAATTTATTTAAAAGTTAGAAAAGTTCCAACTAAGATTACACCCCAACAAGCAGCTATAACTGAAAAAATTCCTGTTTTTATAAAAGTCGTTTTATTGTTATTTATTTTTTGGAAAATTTTTATATTTGAAAGATGCATCTATATTTCTGAATACACCCAGGTTAAAAATTGTCAAACAATAATTACTTAGAACAGTAATTTTTTTTATTAATAGATCGTTGCCCCGAACACCTTAATCTCTCCATCCTCAACTCCTAAAACCAGTCTTCCTAGGAACTCTCCAGGAATTTTCTTGTTTGTTTGCTTAATTAAAACAGTAATGTGTTCACCCCTTCTTAATGTGCCGAAAGGTTCATAAGTTTCATTGAGGTTAGTAATAAGCTCGTTGTTGGCCCACTGTTTACCCAGTTCTACCTCGTTAGCTCCAAATAACATTTGTGTTGAAAAATCTCTTGTAAAACCCCCATAATCTTTAAGATTTGAAGATCTTACTAAGTTTTCCCATAAAGGTTTGCCAATAGCAAATATTTCATCATCAGATTTGGATAAAAGATCCATAGCTTTTATTCTTTAAAATTGATTAAGAAGCTTTTTTCTTCTCGTTCTCATCAACTATATGATAAACAGGCACTTTTTCCATGGTGAATTTACCTGTTTTAGGGTCTCTTCTTGAAACTGTTAGACAGTGCCAGTTCTCATCATCAAGCTTCATATAGTCACCTCTATAATAATACCCAGGCCAACGTGTTTCCTCTCTAAATAAAGTGTGCTCTGTCACACATTGAGAAGTTAAAGCTCTATGTTTTAATTCCCATGCTCTCATTAATTGATGATAATCTTCAGCACCCACTTTTTCTAAGTCCTCTTGAAGCCATTCAAGAAGCTCTAAGGCTCTTTTTAACATATTTCCGTTAGTCATATAATTAGATGTAATTCCACCAACATATTCATCCATAATTTTTTGAAGTCTTTGTAATCCTTGAATTGGAGAAATATAACTTGGTGAAACCGTTCCACCTGTGATTTCATTTTGAGCAATAGTATAAGTATCTAGTGGTTTGTATACAGCAGTTTTAAAATTCTCACACTGTTTGTCTGATACATTAATTCCCTCAGCTTTTTTGTCTTCAATATATTTAACAGCTGCTTTTGCAGCTAATCTTCCCTCGGTAAATGAACCCGACGAAAATTTGTGAGCACTTCCACCAACGGTGTCACCTGCACCAAAAAGACCGTCTATAGTTAACATTCTATTATATCCCCAGAAGTATTCTGGTGGTGATAAATCCTCTGGTCCACTTACCCAAGCTCCAGAACATGTTGCGTGTGATCCCATAACGTAAGGCTCAGATGTAGTTAGCTCAGGATTTGTATATTTTGGATCAATATTTTGAGATGCCCAAACTACAGCTTGACCAACTGTCATTCCTAAAAAGTTTTCCCATCCAACTGTTTCTAAATGTGGATCTTGAAAAGCTTCTTTAGTAACCATCTGAATTGGTCCTCCACCTGCAGCCACTTCTTGTATAAATGCATGATTTCTTAAACAAGTAGGTGTTGGATGATGATCGATATACTCCCCAACTAATTCTTTAGTTTGGTTATACCATTTTTTCTCATAGTTTTCACCATTAGCATTTTGTGTATATGTTTTTAAATGTAAAAAGTAAGCACCAACTGGTCCGTAACCATCTTTAAATCTACATAGTACAATTCTATTTTCCATTTGAGTCATTTTTGCACCTGCTGCAATTGGTAATGCATATGCAGAGCCGTTACTCCAAGGAGCATACCAAGTTCTACCCATTCCTTCTCCAACTGCTCTTGGTTTAAATATATGAGATGCTCCTCCAGCAGCAACAATCACAGTTTTAGCTCTAAAGACATGGAAGTCACCAGTTCTCATATTAAAACCAACTGCCCCACCAATTCTATTTTCTTGAGCCTCATCCATAAGCAAATGAGTTACCATTATTCTGTTATAAATTTTGTCAGCAGATTTTTTTGCAGCTTCAGCAACTATTGGCTTATAACTCTCACCATGAATCATTATTTGCCACTTACCCTCTCTAAGGTATCTACCAGTTTTTTCGTTTTTCATCATTGGAAGACCCCATTCGTCAAACATGTGAACAGTTGAGTCCACATGACGAGCCATATCGTATCCTAAATCTTCTCTTACCATTCCCATTAAATCATTTCTTGCATATCGCACATGGTCTTCAGGTTGGTTTTCATTCCATTGCATTCCCATATAACAATTGATTGCATACAGACCTTGAGCTACAGCTCCACTTCTATCTATGTTTGCTTTTTCAACACAAACAATTTTTAAGTCTCTACCCCAGTGCCTTGCCTCGAAAGTAGCACCTGTACCAGCCATACCACCACCAACTACTAGTACATCGCATTCTTCGTAATGAGTTTTATGTTTAGCCATTAATAATAAACACCTTTTTTAAAAGACTCTTTTGGAACAGATGGCAATTCTTGATTAGTATTCAGTCCCTCTGGTTCAGTATAAAGTCTTTGAGAATTTATTTCTCCTTGATTAGGCTTATCACCCTCAGCAAGTTTTGGAATAAATTTTCCCCAAGGTTTTGTGGTAATTGGAGATACAAAATTTTTCTCAGTACCATTTCTGAATTTAATTTTCCAAGAGATAGTTCCTTTTTCTTCCTCTCTTCTAACTCTAACACTATGCCCCATTGGCGCAAAGTCAGCATAACCTCTGACATCAATAGCATGATTTGGGCAAGCCTTTACGCATGAGTAGCATTCCCAGCAAAAATTAGGTTCTATATTTTTTGCACGTCTAATATTTTCATCTATGTGCATTATATCTGATGGACAAATATCCACGCAATGACCACATCCATCACATCTTGTCATGTATACAAAAGTTGACATAATTTTAATTTTCTCCTTTTCCTATTAACATATTAATAATGTTTTGGCTCTTCTCTTTTTATTCCTAGGCCAAATTGCTCAGGAGCATCAGCGGGCGGTGGAAGATTATCTCTCGAACCATCAGCTTCTGCTAAATTCTTTTGTATTGCAGCTCCAGGTTTATAGAACATATGAGCAAATTTAGACCAATACACTCCACCAAATAAAATTAAATTTGAGGCAATAAATAAAGTCAAAAATAAATATGATAAACCAGTTTGTCCACTAAATTGAGTGTATGACCAAGCTAAGCCAAAAGTTGAGCATGCCAGTAAAGCTAAAACAAATAAATCAGCTTTTATAATTCTATACCATGGATGAGCTTCTGCTGAAACATCGACTCTTAAAAAAAACCAAAACCAATAACCTCCTAAACAAGTTAATATTGCTCCTACATGCCAAATGATCGACCAAGTTTGAGAATTTGGTTTATCAGCACCTGTGTAACAAAAAACTAAGATGGCAGAAGAAACCCAAAACAAAATTGTTCCATACATTCCAAGAACATGTGCGAGTCTTCTTTTACCAAAACCCAATTCAGAAGTTGTACCAATATCTACTACTGTTGTTTTCGCTATGATGGAAACTTTTTCTCCTACACCTAATTTTTTTGTAGCTGCTAATTTTGCTTTTTTTGCATTGTTAAAAAAATATGTAAGATTTTTATGGTGGATCATCTGAATAATCGTCCCAATAGCTATTAAAAGAACCATAGCAATGATAAAGGATTGCATTGCAAGTGGCGATACTGTTTCAGCTAATAAAGAAAAAGGATTGTTGTTTAACATTTCCGCCTATAGTTAAAATTAGAATTAGTTTTAAGTTTTATATATAGTTGAATTAATAGTTCAACCTCAAACTCAGGTCAATTTGTCTTTAATAATTGGCTATTTATCTCTTTTATAATGTTGTTTTTTTGGGATCACAGATCTTACTCCTCCCTGGGGATTCTCAACATCACCTTCTCTTCTAGGAATCAAATGAAAGTGACAATGTAAAATAGATTGACCTGAAACTTTTCCAATATTAGTTCCTAAATTAAATCCTTTTACTGATGAGTCTTTATTTGTAATTTCTTTTTTTACAATTTTAATTAATTTATTACACGCAATCAATTCCTCATTAGATAAATCAAAATAATCTTTTATGTGTCTTTTAGGAATAATTAAGCAATGATATTCTGAGACTGGATATGAGTCATAGCTAGCATATGCCAGATCATTTTCATGTGCACATCCACTTTTCTCACTATTACAAAATAAACAAGGGTTGTTTGGGTCTTTCATTTGTTTAAAATCTATAAGAATTGCAATTTTTGATGACTAAGTCATATTGTTTTGAGAGAAAATTAAATTTTTTTAGACTTTTTCTTTTCCATTTAATTTCATTTATTGATTTTACTGATGTAACACCTTTACCTGAGCCTAAAAGTAAAATTTCATCATAATTTTTAATTTCTTTTAATAAAATATCTTTTTTTATTATTCTTTTAATCTTTGATTTAAAAAATTTATAAGTATTTCCCTCATAATAATCTTTTTTTGGTGTAAAAAATTTTTTATCTTTGATAAATAATAAATTAGAAGTGCCGGTTTCTAAAATCTTTTTATTAGACACAAGAGCAATATCAGATTGAGAATTATCCATTTTTGAAAGATATGATAGTATTTTTTTATATTTAAGATTTTTAAATTGAGGCTTTTCTCTTCTTATTTTTGCTAACTTTAAATTAAAATTTTTTTTTGGTTTGACTCTTTTTCTTAAAGAAATTGATATAATTTTCTTATTTACAGCAATTCTAAGTAAATGATTATATTTTTTCTTTTTAGATAAATTTAAATTTATTATTTTTAAGATATCTGTTTTTAAAGATTTTTTTTTTATCTGGTATTTTTTTAACGATAAAATTAGATTTCTTAAATGGTTATTAAAGAACAATATTTTTGCTGGTTTTCCAAAAATCCACATTGTAGTAAAAATTCCGTGATCTCCCCAAAGATCATTGAATTCTAACTGTTTTAAGTCTTTAAGCTGATAAGATTTTTTTAATAAGTACGTTGCCATTAATAGTTAAAAAAGATTCTGGGTGAAATTGAAATCCATAAATTTTTTCTTTATCATTTTCAAAAGCCATCGCAACTTTTGAAGTTAAACATCTCATAGTTATCTCAAAATTATTAGATTGGAAAGGTTCTTTTAATTTCAAAGAATGATACCTACCAACTTTAAATATTTTTCCTTTTTTAAACATGGATTTATTGTTGACTACTTTAATATTTGATTGAAAACCATGATATATTTTTTTCTGTTCAATAATTTTTGCACCTTCGCAAAAAAGAATATGCTGAAATCCTAAACAAATACCTATCATCTTTTTTTTTCCCTTAAATTTTTTATATATCTTAGATGTGATTGGATAATTTTTTGGATTTCCTGGTCCAGGTGAAAAAACTATTGTTGAAGCTTGCTTTAGTTTTTTTTCGTTTATTTCACCATACTGATCACACTCAACTGAATCAAATAAAGCAAATTGATGTACCACATTATGAGTAAAAGAATCGTTATGATCAATCACGTAAATCATTTAAATAAATCTATTAATGCTTTAGCTTTGATAAAATTTTCATTGAATTCATGGTTGGCATTACTATCAACAACAACACCTGATGCTACCGAGATTTCAGATATGTTTTTAAAATTAAGAATTGAACGTATAATTATGTTAAATCTCATATCGCCATTAAATTTTATGTAACCAAAACTACCCGTATAAATATTTCTATTTTCTTTTTCCAAATTATTTAAAAGATTAAGTGTATTTATCTTAGGACAACCAATGACTGAACCACCTGGCATCATTGCTTTAATTATGTCAAGGTTATTAATATTTTTTTTTAATTTCCCTTTAATTAGGCTCACATAGTGAAAAAGGTCTTTATACTCCTCAACAATTTTCTGTTTAGATAATTTTACAGAGCCAACCTTACAAATTCTTGATAAATCATTTCTTTCCATATCAACAATCATGTTATGTTCTTTAGTTTCTTTGAGATTTTTTCTAAAATAACTTAATGCTTTTATCTTATTTAAGTGTTTTGTTTTTTTAACAGTCCCTGCTATTGGTTTTGTAGATATATCATTCCCTGTTTTTGTTATCAAATTTTCAGGAGAACAACTAATTATTGAGTAATTAGTATCTTTAATCATAAAAGCTTCTGGTGCTAAATTAGAAGTAGATAACCTCGAAAAAAAATCCAAAGGATCAATTTTTGATTCAGTTTTGTATTTAGTACAAATTTTTATTTGATAAGTTTCACCACTCTTTATCTTTTTTTTAAATCTATTAAATATATTTGTATAAGTTTTTCTATTTATATTTATTTTAAAACTTCCAGATTCAAAATTTTTTAAACTATACTTCAAATTATTGCTCAGTTTTAATCTTTTTTCAGGTTTATAAAAAATACCTTTTGGAAAATTAAAATTTTTTTGTTTTGGAAGTTTGATATCAATCAAATTATTTAATAATTCATATCCAAAGAAGCCAATAAAAAGATCAGTATTTTTTGATTTTTTTTTATTTTTTTTACCTAAAAAACTTTTAACGTTTTTACTATTTAAAATAATTTTTTTGGAAAAATCTGTATAAAGATCAAACCCTTTTTGAGATTTATAAATAATATAAGGTTTTCCTGATTGATGAATTTCTGTTAATTGATTTTGCTTATTCAATTTATTCTGTTTTTAATCTCAATACTGGTTCTTCCTTAATAGGTAGATGTATTATTGCTGCGAATACTGATAAAGCAATTGCTAAATACCACGCATAATCGTAAGAACCATACAAATCATGAAATAAACCTCCTAAATATGCGCCAAAGAAAGACCCTATTTGATGACTTAAAAAAACAATTCCATATAAAAGACCTAAATATTTTGTACCAAACAAATGTGCAACTATCCCGCTGGTAGCAGGTACGGTTGATAGCCATAAAAAACCAAAGCTTGCTCCAAATAAAAATGCGCTGATATTGCTTGCTGGTGTGAATATAAAAAGAATAATAGAAATTCCTCTTAAAAAATAAATCCCACTTAGAATAATTTTTTTACTCATTTTTGCTGATAGATAACCGCTTAACAATGAGCCAAATATATTAAATAAACCAATTAAAGATAATATAGCTGCAGCTGTCCAATTTTCTAATCCTCTATCAATAACGTACTTAGGAACATGAGTACCAACCAGAGTGATATGAAAACCACAAACAAAAAAACCTGAAACAAGTAAAACATAACTTTTAGTTTTAAAAGCTTCAGTTATAGCCTCTTTAAATGATTGATTAGATGACTTCTCAACACTTTCAGTTTCTGAGGGAGATCTTACAAAATATGCAGCTATTAAACCAGTAAGCAAAAAAATAGCAAAGACAAACAAAGTATAATTCCAACCATATTCACTCAAAGAATAATTTGTAAAAATTGGAGAAAGAAAATAACCAAAGGACCCTATTGCAGTTACAAAACTCATTGCAATTGTTCTGGTTGATAAGGGAAAATGCTTTCCAACAACTGACATTGGAATACTAATAGCTGTTCCACCAAGCCCAATCCCAATTAATAAACCCATGTGAATTTGAAAAAAAATGCCAGTGTTTGGACCGGTATATAAAAAATAAATTCCTAAAGTATAAAATATAAATGCTGAAATTATTGCAATGTGACCACCATATCTATCAGCTATTGCTCCGAAAATTGGACCTGTAATTCCCCACATTAGCATTTGTACTCCTATTGCAAAACCAAATGCAGTGTTACTGATTTTCAAACTTTCATTGAAATCTACAAAGAACAAACCAAAAGTTTGTCTCACCCCTAGGGAAATCAAAACAACAAAACAAGCAGCAAATAAAGTTACTATTGCTTTTTTAGAGTGAAAAAATTTTTCTGATATCATTTTAAATGTCTTAATGCTTGTTTAATATCTGCAATTAAGTCATTTGGATCCTCAAGTCCAATATGTAATCTTACAAGATGTTCATCTTTAGCTAGTTTCATGAATGTTCTTTGACCAGTTTCTCTAAATTCCTGATGCAAAGCTAAACTTTCAAAACCACCCCAACTATAACCATAACCAAAAAGTTTGAGTGAATTTACAAATTTTCTAACAGAATTAATATTTTTTGCTTTTATTTTTAGCCCCATTAGACCTGAAGCACCAGAGTAGTATTTTTTCCACATTCTAAAATTAAGTGAGTCTTTTTTATAAGGATAAAGTAATTTAATTTTTTTATTTTTTGATAAAAATGCTGCTACTTTTTTTGCATTTTCTCTATGTCTATCCAATCTTACATCAAGAGTTCTTAATCCTCTAGTTATCAAATAAGCATCATCAGGTCCTAATCTTAGGCCAGTAATTTTTTCAGCAGCTTTAACTTTACTGAAAACTTTTTTATTTACAGCTAAACTACCTCCCATTACGTCTGAATGTCCTGAGTAATATTTAGTTGCAGATACAATTGACATATCAAAACCAAGCTTTATGGGTTTTAAGTAATATGGTGTGCCCCAAGTATTATCTATAGCTGTATAAATTTTATTTTTTTTTGCAATAGATAATATCTTTCCAAGATCTTGAAAATCGAAAGTATTGCTTCCAGGGTTTTCTACAAAAATTAATTTCGTTTTTTTGGTAATACTTTTTTGTAAAGTTTTAAGATCATGAGGATTATAAAAAATAGTTTTGATATTAAATTCTTTAAGATAATCTTTAGTTAAAATTCTCGTTGGGCTATAAACAGGATCTGCAACTAACATTTCATCGCCAGGTCTTACAACACTAAAAATAGCTAAAAAAACAGAACCAAAACCAGTTGGTGTTGTAAAAACATGATAGCTTTCCTCCAATTTTGTTAAAATTTTTTGTAAAATGTATGTTGTTGAAGTTCCTTGTCTTCCATAATCAAAATGTCCACCAGTAGGATTTTTTAATGCTTTTGATTGTGTCTTTCTAATATGTTGCATTGATTTAAATATGATAGTTGAAGCTCTAACCACCGGCGGGTTAACAGATTGATTATGAAAATCTTTAGCAGTATGCTTCAAAAAGGTTTTAAAGGATTTAGTCATAAAAAAATTGATAACTCCAAAGGACAATGCTATATCCAGACCATAATTTCAATTAAATTATAACTAAAGGAAACAATGGGTTACCCAAAGAAGCATAGAGGTCGAAGAAAAATGGGCTCTAAAAAAAGAAGAGCTAGAAAGAAAAATAAGAAAAAGTAATTCTTATTTCTTATATGACCAGCATACAAAAAGTACGGTCTATATCTGTTTGGATTTTTATAATTCCTTTTATTTCGGTAAATGTTTGTCTTTTAATCATTACTAATTTTCATCAATTCTTAGTCCCAGGAGTCCCAATTGATCCTACATTTCCTTACTTAGATGGTGGGGTTTCTATAAGTAGAACAGTAAGAAATTTTCCAATGTATTTGCTTTTTAAGCCTGCAATGTTCATTACATCTTATCTTTTAATTCGTTATTGGTTAAATACTAAAAAGATAATCAATAATTTTAATAAAGATTACAAAAATACAAAAAAAATAGTTTTTTTTGGTGTTGGTTCTGCAATTTTATTATCCGTTCATGCTTTATTTTTAGGAGTAAAATTTGAATATGACATTTATAAGTTGTTTAGAAGGGTAATAATGCTTTCTTTCATTATATTTGAATTAATAGCTCAAGCTTATTTAATTAAATTTTTTTATGAAATAAAAAAAGATTTAGAAAATTACATTAATATCATTTATCTTAAGATAAAAAGAATTTTAATTACTATTCTGATTATTGTATCGATAATTGCTATTCCTTTTCTGCCTTTTGATAATTTTAAGTTTTTAAAACATGCATTGGAATGGAATGTGTTTTTAGGTGTTATAATCTTTTACCTTTTAACTCATTTAATGTGGAAAAAAACTAAGACCTAATCCAACCACCACCTAAAACTTTATATCCAATATTGTCTTTTCGATAAAAAACACATGCTTGGCCAGGTGAAATACCATCTTCAGAATTAACTAAATTTACATCAGCTGTATAAGAATTGTGAATATCAATATTTGCTTTTAGTAGTTTGCCAGTTGATCTAACTTTCACAAAAATTTCATTATCGAAATCTAATTTGTCCACTAACAAATTCAAGTTTACTAAAGAAATATTCTTTTTACCTAACTTTTCTCTTGGTCCAACGATAATTTCATTTTTTTCAGAATCTATTTTAATTACATAAAGAGGCTCACTATCTGAAACTTTAATCCCTTTACGTTGACCGATTGTAAAGTTTATAATTCCATCATGAACACCTATAACTTTACCATCTAAATTTTTAATATTACCTTTTTGTAAAGACCCAGGTCTAAATTTTTGTATTACAGATGTGTAATCACCATTAGGCACAAAGCAAATATCTTGGCTATCAGGCTTATCAGCAACATTTAAATCTAATTTTTTTGCAATCTCTCTTGTTTCATCTTTTAATAGACCTCCAAGTGGAAATCTTAAATAATTTAGTTGCTCTTTAGTTGTATTAAATAAAAAATAACTTTGATCTCTATTCTCATCTATTGCTCTATACATGCTTGTTTCATTATCCGAAGTTATACTTTTTACATAATGACCAGTTATCATTGCATCAGCTTTTAAATCTTTAGAAACTTCAAATAAGTCCTTAAACTTAACCGTTTGATTACATTGAACACATGGAATTGGTGTTTCACCTTTTAAATAGCTATCGACAAAATTATCTATAACACCCTGTTTGAATTTATTTTGATAATATAAAATTTTATGATCTATATCTAATTTTTGTGCTACACGTTTGGCATCCATTATATCTTGACCAGAACAACATTGTTTTGAAGCAGCGACCTCTTTCCCATCATCATAAAGCTTCAACGTAATACCAATTACTTTAAAACCCTCTTTTTTCATCATTCCAGCAACTGTGGATGAGTCAACTCCTCCTGACATTGCTACAACAACAGTTGTATCTGAAGGTTTTTTATTTAATCCAATAGAATTTAAATCGTTATTCATTTGATGGTATTTATACTTATTTCTAATATAAGTTAAGTTAAATGATTTTTGATTTTGAACCAGGTGACAAAGTTTATAATCCAAACAATAAAGAATGGGGAATTGGCCAAGTACAATCAATAATCAAACAAAAGGTCACTGTAAATTTTGAAAATGTGGGAAAAAAAGTGATTAATGCAGAAAACATTGAACTAAAAAAAATAAATGACCAAAATTAACATTCAAGAAATTGTTGAAAATTTATTAGATACTTTTTTATATGCTGGCAAAATTTCATTAGAGCTTAGAAATCAAGGTCTTACAAAAAAAGTAAAATCTGACAATACTCCAGTTACTAATGGTGATATGGAGGTTAATAAAATAATTACAAAAAAAATAAAAGAACTTACACCTCAGATTCCAATAATATCTGAGGAATCATCAGATAATAAATCAATCAAAAATTTAAATGATTTCTGGTTAATTGATCCTATTGATGGAACTTATGATTATATTAATAATCTTGATGAATTTACTATTAATGCTGGACTTATAGTAAATAAAAAACCTGCTGCTGGTTTAATTAATGCGCCAGGAAAAAAAAGAATGTTTTATTCATATGGAAATAACTTTGCATTTGAATTAATTAATGGAAAACCAATTGAGCTAGGAAATTCAGAAAATTTTGATAAAAATAAAATTAAGTTTGTTTCTTATTCAAATAAAATCAAACCTGAAATTGAAAAAATACATAAAACATTAAATGTAAAAGAATTTGTAAAAATGAAAAGTTCATTGAAATTTTGTGTCATAGCTTCTGGTGAATTTGATGGATATGTAGCAGAACCTAGAGCTTGTGAATGGGATATAGCTGCTGGACATGCAATTTTAAAACATTCAGGAGGAAATGTGACAGATTTCAACGGTAAAGAAATTCTTTATGGAAAAAAAGATTTTAAAAATCCTAGTTTGATTTTAAAAAGTAAAAATATTTTATAATGGATGAACAATTAAGAACTATTTTAATTATTATTGTTTCAGTTTCAATTTTTGGATTGATTGTATTTGTTATGGTAAAAAATTATATCAAAAATAAGATAAATTATCTTGTAGAGAAAGAAAAAGATAAAAAATTAAAGTAATTTTATAATCTTAAGAAAATCATCTTTCTTGATATCCATCACTTTTTTTGAAGTTTCAAAATCAAATCCATTTCTTGCCAATAAAGATATATCCTTTTTGTAAAATAAAGGTCTGTTATCTTCAGTTCGAGCTGGTCCAATTCTTTTCTTTTTACAAATTTTTATTGCTGAAAAAAAATCTTGGTCAGAATTTTGGTCTCGAATATTGTTAACTGTATCGGTTATAAACCTATCATTAATTCCTTTACCAATTAAATAACTTCTAATTTTATTAATTGAACTGCCTCTTTGAATCATACTTTTTGCCTTACTTTCAGAATAAAACTTATCATTAATAAATTTATTTTTTTCTAAATCTGAGAGAACAATATCAATCAAATCTGTAACATCTTTTTTTTTAACATTTGGCACTGAATATTTTAGATATTTTTTTAAAAGGTAAGTTTTAAGCTGTTGCTTAGAAGGTGCGTACTTTTCAACATAAGTAAATGCAAAATTTCTCATTTCTTCAACTGTCATCTCTAAGGTTTTTTTTTTATTTCTTATAGGAATCATGAATAGATTTAATATAATATATTTTTAAATGATCGAAGAAATTTATAATTATTTCACTATTGAAATGCTCTACTATTGGGTGAATTTAGGTGTTTTGCCTTTCTGGATAGTGTTGATTTTTTTCCCAAATTCGAACCTTTCAAGATATTTTGTAACATCAATATTTCCAATTTTAATTTTAAGCGGTTGCTATGTTTTTATTTTATATAAATCATATTTGAACTCATATAATTTTGATAACAACTTTAGTCTTTATCTTGGTATCAATCACTTATCTGAACTATTTACTGATAAATTGTATCTTATGACATTTTGGATACACTTTATATCTATCAACTTATTTACTGGGGGTTGGATAGTTAGAGACTCACAAAAACTCTCTATTAATAAAATTTTAATATCAATTCCACTTATTATTACTTACTTAATTGGTCCTATCGGTTTATTTTTTTATTGGCTGATAAGAATTTTTTATGCCAAAAATATAAATTTATATGACTAAATCAGTTGATTTTTACTTTGATTTTATAAGCCCGTATTCTTTTCTAGCATATAAAAAATTAAAAAAATTGAGTGATTATAAAAATATAAATATTATTTATAAACCTATTCTCTTGGGAGGACTTCACAAGCTTGGGGGTATAACTGCTCCTGCATTCAATGAAAGAAAAATGAAAAATATGAAAAATGATTGTGAATTAGTTGCAAAAAAAAATAATATTGAATTTAAATGGAATGTTAAATTTCCGATTAATTCGTTACAATTAATGCGTGGATACTTGACTATTAATAAAGAATTAAAAACAAAATTTTTTGATTTATGCTTTGATTATTATTGGAAAGAAAATGTTGATTTAGAAAAAAAAGAAAACGTAGAAAATATATTGAAAAAATGCTCAATTGATAAGGATTTTTTTTTTGAAGAAATTCAAAACCAAAAAATTAAAGAAAGATTAATAGATTTAACAAGCAATGCTTTTGAAAAAGATATTTTCGGTGCTCCAACCTTTGTAGTAAATAATAAAATTTTTTGGGGACAAGATAGATTAGATTATGCTTTAGATGAATACAGATCTTAGATAACTTTAAATTTACTTTGTTTTATTGCTCCGAAACCACCATCTATATGAGATACTTTCTCAAATCCCATATCTTTTAGCGATTTTGCAGCTAAAGCTGACCTTAGCCCACCTGCACAAAATAAAACCATTTCTTTTTTTAAATCAAGTTTTCCTTCTTTGAAATAAATACTTTCAGGGTCTAGCCAAAATTCTAGCATTCCTCTTGGTATATGATTTGCACCCTCAACTTGTCCTTCTTTTTGAAGTTCTCTAATATCTCTAATATCAATCAAATTACACTTATTCTCGCTAAACATTTTGTGGGCAGCATCAGTAGATATTGTTTTTATTTCTTGAAGAGCTTCTGATACCAGGGTTTGAGATGATTTAATTGCCATTATACTGTAAATATCTATATCATAAATTAAAATTATATGAAAAAACTTTTCATCAAATTAGCAAAAATTTTAGGTTTTGAAATTATTGATCAAAATCAATTTTATTCACCAACACTTGATAAAGAATTGAATGAAGATCTCTCATTATTAAATGAAAAATCGATAGTTTTGCCTTTAGGTGAGGTAAAAATTTCTAGAAACGTGAAATCAATCTCAATTATAATTAGAATGAACACTGAAGTAGAAATTTGGGACCAGAATAAAAAAAGGTTATTTGAGCAACCTAAAATAGAGTATTCTTATCGCTCAATTAAATCTTTGATTAAATCAATTAATTTTTGTCAAAATAAATATCCAAAAATCAAAATTAAAACTTTTATTATTGATGATAATTCAAAAGATGAAAATCTCGATAGAATAACAAAACTAATAAAAGATAAAAACATTGAATTGGTTCCTCTCAATCATGATGATTATAAAGAATTAATTAAAGAGCAAAAATCAAAAGAAACATTTTCAAATTTAGCGAGCCTTATGAAAAGTTTTAAAATTGGTTGGGATCAAAGCGAAGATTTAATTTTTTTTGTTGAGGACGATTATTTACATTTTGAACCTATGTTAGAAGAAATGGTTGCGAGTTACGAAAGAATAGCATCACAACTAAATAAAGATATCTTTATATGTCCTTCCGATTACCCTTATTTGTACATGAGCAATGAAAAAACTAATATATTAATTGGTAATAAAAGACACTGGAGAACTGTTAACAAAACTCTTTGTACCTTTATGACAAGTAAGTATTTACTCAATAAATACTGGGGAAATTTCGAAAAAACCTGTCTAGATCGTAATGAACCTTTTGAAAAATATATTAATGAAATTTATGAAAAAGAAATATGTTTATCTCCACTCAAAAGTTTATCTCTTCATATGACTAATATTAATTCAAGTTACGGTTTAGCACCATTTATTGATTACAAGAAATTATGGGATGAGAATAAATAAAAAAGCCCCCTGAGGGAGAGGGCTTTTTTCTTTAACTAACTAGAGGAAGTAAAGTTTTTAGGGGACCCTCCGATGAGTAATCGCGGAGATACAGAGAGCGAAGAGTCCCCTTATTGTTTTGTTAACAATTAGTCACGAATTGCATATGCAATTACGCCAGTTTCAGTAACATCAGTACCTTTGGTTTCTCCTTCTTTACTTAACCTTAGGCCAATTGTTGCTTTGATAGCGCTGAACGCAATGTAAGCAACTATGAAAACAAATATGTTTACTGATAATACTCCAATTAACTGTGTACTAAAATTTGCACCAGTGTTTGTAGCAGGAACAATTAATGTACCCCAAATACCTGCAAATAAGTGTGCAGGAATAGCACCAACTACATCATCAATTTTTAATGAGAATAATAGTTTTGTACCATAAACCACTATTAAACCACCAACAGCACCAATTAAAATTGCTGCAAAAGGTGATGGTAATAAAGGCTCAGCTGTTATTGCTACTAAACCACCAATACATCCATTTAACATTTGAACTACATCTGTTTTACCAAAATGTAATCTTGTTATTGTTGCTGCACCAAGTACTCCACCTGCACCAGCAAGGAATGTATTAATAAATATTTTAGATACCGCTATTGCATCAGCAGCAGTTCCCATCGCTAATTGCGAACCACCATTAAAGCCAAACCAACCTAGCCATAAGATGAATACACCAATTGTTACTAAAGGAATTGATGAAGCAGCAAACGGTTTAAGTGGAGCTGGAGCTCCAGATTTGGTAAATCTACCTAATCTTGGACCAATTATCATTGCGCCAGCCAAAGCCGCTGCACCACCAGTTGAGTGTACTAAAGTTGAACCAGCAAAATCAGAAAAACCTAATGCTGCTAACCAGCCTCCACCCCACTGCCAACCCATTACGATTGGATAAATAATCCCTGAAAGAATTGCAGCAAATGTAAAGAATGGCCATAATTTAATTCTCTCAGCCATTGTTCCTGAAACAATTGAAACTGTTGTGGCACAAAATACCATTTGGAAGTACCAATCTGAACCATCAGCGTAGCCTGTATCTATTTTACTACCATCTGCCCATGGAATAAATTTTCCGATATACCCACCTGGATCAATTCCATAAGCTAAGTTGTAACCAACTAGCCAAAACATTATACCTGCAATTGAAAATAACCCTATGTTTTTTGCACAGATAACGGATACACTTTTTGATGTAACCATTCCTGACTCTAACATTGCAAATCCAGCAGCCATAAACATTACTAAAAATCCGCAAATTAAGAATAATAGGGTGTTAAATATAAATCCTACTTCAGCAGATACCGTAGTTTCTGCCATACCTGCACTACTCATGTTTAATAAAAAAATTAAACTAATAAGTGGTGCACTTATTATTTTTATTAATTTAGTCATAAGACCTCCCTGTTAAAAGAGTGGTTATATTTTTATTAAATTTAAAAACTAACGCTGA
This sequence comes from uncultured Pelagibacteraceae bacterium, assembly GCA_902576765.1. GTDB lineage: Bacteria > Pseudomonadota > Alphaproteobacteria > Pelagibacterales > Pelagibacteraceae > Pelagibacter. The sequence goes on along the minus strand of CACGWH010000006.1, from coordinate 34,227 downwards.
TTAGGAAAACTGGATATGCAGTATTTGCATATAGAAACAGCCTTAATGGTTTTTATGCATTAAGGCTGTTAATGATGATTATCGATTGAATACTTCTTTTAAAGCTTTTGCAGGTAAGAATTTAACCTTTTGTGAAGCAGCTATCTGTATCTGCTCACCTGTTCTTGGGTTTCTTCCAACTCTAGCTTTTCTTTTAGCTACTTTGTAAGTTCCAAATCCAGCTATTTTCACTGAGTCATCGCCTTTCAAAGCGTCCAAAATGGTGTTTGTTATTGTGTCAAAAGTTCTTTCAGCATCAGCTTTACTTAGGTTTAAAGCGCTTGAAAGCTTGACTACTAGTTGTTTTTTATTCATTTTAGCTCCGGTTTTATTAGGTTATTTGTATTCTTATCAAAAGTGTTGATAAATCAAGAGTTTTTTTAGTAGGTAATTTAAACTTATACACAATATCTTGTAAAACATCAAAAAAATGTTGATTTTATTGTCTTTTTTAAGATTTTAGCTTTAAAAATTATTTAAATAATCCTAAGTCTTTTAAATCATTGAAGGTTGTAAAAAACATCAATGTTAACAATAAAAACATACCGATTCGAAAAAAACCTTCCTGAGTTTTTTGCGATAACGGTCGACCTAGAACTTTTTCAAAAGCATAAAACATTAAATGACCTCCATCCAGCATCGGAATTGGAAACAAGTTTATTAAACCAAGACTAATAGAAATATATGCCATCATACTTATAAAAGCCAAGACACCAAATTCAGCAACTTGTCCTGAAATTTTAGCAATCCTGATTGGTCCTCCTAATTGAGAAGTGTCAGCTTTTCCAAATATCATTGCGCCGATGTATTTTAAGGATGAAATGCTTACATAATAAACTTCGTATGAAGCATGATAAATTGCTTGAGCTGGTCCTAATTTAACGTGATTAATTTCATTATTGTAAGCCCCTATTTTAATACCAACTACTCTTTTATTTATTTTATTACCAAGATTATCTTCTCCCAATACTAAATTTGGTTTTATCTTTAATATTAATTCATCATAAGAACGTTTTATTTTGAAATCAATAATCTCATCTGTAGACATAGTGATATATTTTGAAACATCCATAATACTTTGGACTTTGTTTCCATCTATTTCTAAAATGATATCATTTTGTTTAAGGCCTCCTACCATTGCAGGACTATCTTTTTGTACTTCATTAATTACAGCAGGTGTAAAGTCTTTTCCAACAAATGTATAAATTGAAAAAAAAATAACTAATGCTAAGATAAAATTTGCAAGGGGTCCTCCAAAAACAATTAAAGCTCTTTGATATAGAGGTTTTAAAACAAATAATTTTTTTCTATCTTCTTCGTTGTATTTTTCAATCAGTTTTTCTTGATCTGCTTGAGAAAAAACATTTCTATCACCAAAAAATTTTACATATCCACCAAGTGGAATCCAACAAATTTTCCATCTAGTACCTGATTTATCGTTCCAACCAAAAATTTCTTTTCCAAAACCGATAGAAAAATCGGTGACAGCAACACCGTATCGTTTTGCAAAGTAATAATGTCCATATTCATGAATAAAAACTACAATTAATATTAAAATGATAAATGGGATAAGATAACTAAGCATATTAAATCGATTGTTCCTTAATGAGTTCTTTTATACGTTTTATCATTATTTTTCCAGAATTCATAGTGGGATAAATTTTCATAGCATCTTGATAGCTTTTTATTGCTTTTTCATAATTTTGAAGTTCTATATTAACCAAACCTTGACCTGCTAGAGCACCAAAATGTCTTTTTTCTAAACCTAAAACTTTATCAATATCATTTTGGGATTTTTGGTATTCACCAATCAAATAAAAAACTGTTGCACGTTTATTCCAAGCTTCAGCCCAATTTGGATCCAACTTTATTACATCACTAAACTTTACTATTGCTTCATTTAATTTTTGATTGTTAACTAAATCAGTCCCTTCTGCTAACATATTTGTTAATCTTTCATTATTAGGGTGAGTGCTCCAAATCTTCCATATTTTTTGCTCAACTTCAGCGCTTATTGATTTATTATCAATTCTTAAATCATTAAAAAGTTTATTTAGCTTAATGACTCTTTCATCAGCAAAAAGATTACTTGAGTAAAGAAAAAAAATAAAAAATAAAATTTTTTTCATAACATTTATATATTAATTTTTTTTATCTTCTTATTTAAAAGAAATATAAAAAACTCTGTTTTGATACGCGGAAATTTTTTTTTCAAAACGTTTTTTAATTTTTTAAATGAGTTAGTATGAATATTAATTTCTTCTGATTTATTTAATAACATTTTTTTTGTCATCTTGGCCGCACCACAATCAAAATGATTTATAACTATTAATTTATTGATTTTATGCAGTTTTATTGATGTGGATAAGTTATCCAAAAATACTGGAAGCCATTTTTTGAATTTAAGGTGTGTAACTCCGATGGCTCCGCCTGCTATAGTAAATGCACTATATTTTCCTGAGAGTTTTCGCTTTTTAAGGTAATTAAAAACAGGTTTCTGAAATCTAGGATCCATGCATGATAGAACCATTGCTTCATATTTAATCAAATTTTTCATTTAAATTATTGTTTTTTATATTGTTGAAAATTAGAACACCCAAACAAATTATTAATAGAATATTATTAAACAACATAAAAGATTTCCAATATTTCATAAATTCAAAAAAATCTAAATAGGATATAAACCAATAATAAAATATAATTGTGTTTAAAACGCATCTCTGTTTAATTTCAACTTTGAATGAATAAATTAAGACAGGTAAAAGAAAAATGATGTCATAATAAAGATGTTTGTAAAATAGAATGGTTAAAATAGAAACAATTGACAAATCAAATAATTCATTTCTTTGGGTGTATTTCAAAATTATATAAAACAAAGACAAGCTAGTAATTAATATTAAACCGTATCTTAGAAAAATATTTTTTGGATGATTTCCTAATAAAGTTTGAAAATCTAGAAAACCACTTGCTGTTGATGATGCTCCAATTTGTAATGGAGCAACCATTAATTTAATAAAATCATAATCAAATTTATATGAAAAATGTATCAAAAATAATATTGTAACAAAACAAACTAAAAGTATTTTTAAAAAATTCTTTTTATAAATTGCATAAAAAAATAAAATTGGAGCAAATGAATATTTTATTGAGGAAATCAACAATGAAATAAAAATATTATTTTTTTTTCCAAAAAAATAAAATATATATGCCCAGAAACATACAATGCTAAAATTACCTGTATTAATCAATACATGAAACGGTTTTGAAAATATTAAAAAAATCATTGAGCCAAATAATATAAAATCTTTATTTTTAATGTTTAACTCATAGTTTGAAAAAATAATGTAAATATGGGCGAGTAAAATTATAGAAAAAACTCTCCAAATTATATTTGCTAAATCAAAAGAAAAAAAACCTAGAGGTAAATGAAAATAAATAGAAGTTATTGAGTAATTGGGATATTGGGATCCGAGTATTCTTTGATCAGATGGATCATCAAAGTATATCTTATATATATTTTCATCATTTAAAAATAATTTTGATCCGGAATATTTTAAATCCTGAAAACTATAATTTATATTATATATGTCTAAAAAACTAAATTGATAAGAAAATTGTATAAATATTAAAATTATTGAAAATATAAAAAAGAATACTAAATTTTTAATTTTAAACATCAATTTTTTTATAAAACTTTATACTCAAAATTTTGCGTTGTTTCATTAATCCGTATAAGTTTAGCTCCATTTTTGGTATGAAACTTTGTGGCCATTTCGGTCAAGGGTGAAAGGGTAATTAGTCTATTTAAATGATTTGATTTTTTAATCTTTTTGAATACTTCTTTAACAATTAATTTCCCACCACCTTTTTTTTTGGACCAAACAGTATATGCAATTGCAATTTGTCCTACATTTTGATCTCTTTGTGCGCTCTGTAAAAATGCGTCATGACTGAACTTATCTAATTCCTCCACATTTTTAGGAATTTCATTGGTGTAGGCAAAACACATTACAGCATAAATTTCCCCTTTATATTTTACACCATAAATTTTTCTGCCGTAACTTCTTCTAAATACATTGTCTAATTCAGGTCTTACTGGATCTTCTTTTGTGTTACATTTTTTTAATTCGACTAATTCAGCCCCTTTCACCCAATCAAAAAAGTTTGTAAGGTTTTTATTGATTATTTGCTTATTCTTTCTAATTCTCGCTTTAATACGAGGCCTTAATTTCTTTTTAAGTTTCATTTTTCCAATGATTTAAGAAGTTTTTCACCCAATGGACTTATTGGTTTTTGAAAAACTATGTCTTTTTTTGTTTGCTCTTTTACCAATTTGATTAGTTTCTTTGCTAAACCTTTATTTCTAAAGATTGGATTTACAAAAATATACTCTACTTCTCCTTTTTCATTAAATCTAACAAAGCCAATTGTTGTATTTAAATTCTTTAATGTAAAGACACCTTCAGTTTGGACTAATTCGTAATCATTGATGTTATATTCAGTCATAATATTAAAAATATAATAGTGTAAAAATGACTCCTAAAACTATTAAAAAAATAACAACTACAATATAATTTATTTTGATATTAAATTTTTTATAAATTTTTTCATTTATTTTTTCCCAAAAAAGAACAATAAGAAAAATAATTACTGCTGGAATTATAAATTTAAACATACAATTTTCTAATTTTTATCACCGACATATACAGAAACTCCTCTTAAATTAATATCGACGTCAAATTTCTTGTGTAGAGGAGGAAAGGCTCTTTGAGAACAGTCTAATCTATCACATGTTCTACATGACACACCAATGGGTATTTCAGTTGATTTATCGTTTACATTTACATTTTCAGTATAGACAAAATCTTTTGCATATTTTGCTTCACAGCCCAAACCAATAGATAAAATACTTTTTGTTCTACCAAATCTTCCAATACCTTTTTCTACAGTTCTAGCTATACAAACATATTTTTCACCATTTGTCATTTTACTTACAGCGCTTTGAATAACGCCAGGTCTTGTAAAAGCAGAATAAACATTCCATCTTGGACACGCACCTCCATATCTTGGAATCTCAATACCAGATAAAGAAAATCTTTTAGAAATATTTCCAGCCATATCAACACGCAAAAAATGAAATGGTATTCCAGGTAATTTTGGATCTTGAAGGCAAGTTACTCTATGTGCCACTTGTTCAAAAGATGTTGCAAAAGTATTTTGTAATAGTTCCAAATCATATTTTAATTTTTTGCATTCAGAGTGAAAAAGTTTATATGGCATTAAAATTGCAGCACCACAATAATTTAATAATGCAACTTTTGACAATTTTTTTGATTCTTCTGATGGAAATGTAAATTTTGATAAATATTCTTCAATTTCTTTATATGCACCCTCTTGAGCAATTTGAGCAGCTGCATGTAATTTTTTTGTTTCAAGTGAACTATAATCGCTTAATAAAAGTTCTTTTTTATTTTTATTAAATATCTTCGAGAATGGTTTATTTTCCTCAGGTATTACATCTTTTACTGTTATTCCGTAATCAGATTTTAGATAGTCACAAAGAGCAATATATCTAGTACGATTATTTTTTTGAACTTTTTCAAAAACTTTATTTGCAAAATCTTCTAATTTTGGAAAATAATTTTTATTTTCTTGAAGAAAATCTGAAATAACCTCTCCAGGAAAAGAATTTTTTCTATTATCTACAATTTTTCCAGAAATTTTTTCAATTTTATTTACAAGTTCATGATCCTTTTTCTTTAAAATATCTCCTAATCTTACTATTGCTTTTCCTATCTTTGGATTAGTGCTAACAAGATCTTTGACCTCTGGCCCTAAAATATCTAAATCTTCAAATAGTTTATCGTCTAAAATTTCTGATAAGGTATTTTCTAAATTTACATCTGTTTTTGAAGTTAATTGAGAAAGCTCAATATTTAATTTTTCACAAATTTTTAAGAGCAAATCCCCATCTATCTTTCTTTTGCCACCTTCAATTAAGTTTAAATAGCTTGGAGAAATATTTAAATCTTCTGCAAGTTTATTAGCTTGAAGCCCCAATTGTCTTCTAAAAGCCTTTATTTTTGGACCAATTTTTAGATCTAATTGACTCATATTTTCTATTTGTAAACTTTGTAAATTTATCTTTACAAAATTTTTCCTTCATTTACAAGCTTTTTTGACTTTTTTATAGATTTTGTAAATTTTGTAAATTATAAGATTTACATGGACGAAAAAATAAAAAACATTGAAAATGAGGCTCAAATCATAAGACATGAGGATCTAGCTAAGCATAATAGCAGAGGAATCTATATGAGAGATGACCATTGTGATTGGGGTTCAAGTGGAATGAAAGATCTAGTTGAGACCCTTAACGACTCAAACTAATTCTTATTCGTTCAACTTAATTCATTTTTATTAACACACTTAATTAGAGGAAATTATTAATGGGAGCAGAGAATATCTCATATGATTTAAAAAGATTTGCAGGCATTAAAAGAGATTACACTCCTGATGAAGTCGAAAGATTAAGAGGTTCTTTAAAAATTGAATATTCATTATGTAAGCAACAATCTACAAAATTATGGAATCTTTTAAATTCTGAGCCTTATGTTAATACCCTTGGTTCATTATCTGGTAATCATGCTGTCCAACATGCAAAAGCTGGTTTAAAAGCAATTTATTTGAGTGGTTGGCAAGTTGCTGCTGATGCTAACAGTGCTGGTGAAATGTATCCTGATCAATCTTTATACCCCTATGACAGTGCACCAAAATTAGTAGAGTCGATGAACAATGCACTAATTAGAGCTGATCAAATTCAACATATGGAATTAATAGACGGTGATATGAAAAAAGAAAACAAAGTTGATTATATGTTGCCAATAATTGCTGATGGAGAAGCTGGATTTGGAGGTCCTTTAAATGTTTTTGAACTTGCAAAAAAATTTATAAAAGCTGGTGCGGCAGGTGTTCATTTTGAAGATCAATTAGCGAGTGAAAAAAAATGTGGTCATATGGGTGGTAAAGTTCTAGTGCCTACAGGAACTATGATTAAAAATTTAAAAGCAGCAAGATTAGCTGCTGATATAGCAGATGTTCCTTTAATAATTTTAGCGAGAACTGATGCTAATGCTGCAAAACTAATTACTAATGATCATGATGAAAATGATAAACCTTTTTTAACAGGTGAAAGATCTCCAGAAGGTTTTTATTATGTAAAAGCAGGAATAGAACAAGCAATATCTAGAGGTTTGGCTTATGCTCCTTATTCAGATTTGATTTGGTGTGAAACAGCAACACCAAATTTAGAAGAAGCAAAAAAATTTGCGGATGCCATTCATGCAAAATTTCCTGGAAAACTTTTAGCTTATAATTGTTCTCCATCTTTCAATTGGAAAAAACATTTATCAGATGATGAAATTTCGTCGTTTCAAAAAGAAATAAGCAAAATGGGTTATAAATTTCAATTTATAACACTTGCTGGGTTTCATACACAAAATATTGCTATTTTTGAGTTAGCTGAGAAATATAAAAAAGAAGGCATGACAGCCTATTCAAGAATTCAACAACAAGAATTTGCTCGTGAAAAAGATGGTTACACTAGTGTTAAACATCAAAGAGAAGTTGGTACTTCTTACTTTGATGCTGTTTCCAATACGATTAGTAGTGGAAAAAGCTCAACCACAGCAATGGATGGCTCTACAGAGTCTGAACAATTCTAATAAAAACAATTCCTCTTTGTATGTTAGTAGTTTTAACTGGCCCTGAAAAGGGTCAGTTAAGATTTAATATTATAACCTTTTTTAAGAAGTACTGAAACAACTGTCACACAAATTGTTAGAAATAAGAACATAGAGCCAATACTTATCCAAATATTAAAGTCGGAAACTCCATAAAAAGAAAATCTCAGTCCATTTATTAAATATACCACTGGATTGAAGTAAGTAACTGTTTGCCAAAAAGGCGGCAACATATCTAGTGAGTATAGACTTCCTCCGAGAAAAACCATTGGTGTTACGAATAACGTTGGAATAATAGACATTTGCTCAAAATCAGAGCTCATCAACCCAATTAAAAAACCAAATAAAGCAAATGTGAATGCAACTAAAATGAGCAAAAACACCATTAAAAACGGATACTTGACCTGAACATCTACAAAAAATAATGAGGTTATAAATATAACAATACTTACGATTAATGTTTTTGTTGCACCCGCTCCAACAAAAGCAAGAACTACCTCTAGTGTCGAAATTGGAGCTGCTAATATTTCATATATTGTGCCATTAAATTTTGGAAAAAAAATTCCAAAAGACGTGTTACTTATAGATTGAGTTAATAAAGTTAACATCAATAAGCCAGGAACAATATAAGATCCATAACTTATACCGTCTATTTTTTCTACATAACCGCCTATTACAGATCCAAAAACTATGAAATAAAGTGAAGTGGTTAAAACTGGAGACAGTAAAGATTGTGTCAAAGTTCTTCTAAACCTATCCATTTCATGGAGATATATTGCTGTTAGTGCACTAAGATTAATTTTCATTTTTCTCCCTAACTAAACTAACAAAAATCTTTTCTAAAGTGCTTTGCTCAGTTTTTAGGTCTTTCAACTTAAGTCCAGCATCTTTTAAATCTTGTAATAAATTTGTAATACCAGTTCGTTTTGCTTGAACATTATAAGTGTAGTTTAAGCTAACCATATTTGAACCTATAGATAAATTATACTTTTCAAGTGATGAGGGAATTTCCGAAATCTTATCTTGTAATTCAACAGTCAATTTTTTATGTCCCATTTTTTTTAATAATTGTTGTGTTTCATCTACAACAATAATTTCACCTTGATTTATTACCCCTACTCGATCAGCAATAGCTTCTGCTTCTTCAATATAGTGTGTAGTCAAAATAATTGTAACACCAGTCTTTCTTAAACTTTCAACTACTTTCCACATTTCTTGTCTTAATTCGACATCTACACCAGCTGTAGGTTCGTCTAAAAACAGAATTGATGGTTCGTGAGACAAAGCTTTGGCGATTAAGACTCTTCTTTTCATTCCACCTGACAATTGTCTTAATCTTAGATCTTTCTTATCCCACAAGCTTAACTGCTTTAGAACTTTCTCTATGTGAGAAGGATTGGGTTTTTTTCCATAAAGACCTCTTGAGTATGAAACATTATTAAAAACTGTTTCAAATTGCTCCAATGTTAATTCTTGAGGGACTAATCCTATTCTCGATCGAGTTTCTCTATACTCATTTATAATATCGTAATTATCTACGGTCACATTACCTGAAGTAGGATTCACTATTCCACAAATAATACTTATTAGAGTTGTTTTACCTGCTCCGTTTGGACCAAGCATTGCAAAAATTTCACCCTTTTTAATATTCAAATTAATATTTTTTAAAGCATTAAAGCCATTGTCATAAACTTTTGATAGATTATTGATTACTATCTGATTTTGTCTCATCAAAAATGATTTATAGCTATTAATTCTATTAATACAATGAGCTTATATTATATCTTTTTAGCTTTAATCACGAGAAATGGAAGTAAAGTTGCCACAAGGAAAGACAAAAATAATAATGATTGAGAGATAAAAGGTGTTATTAATTCTTTAGGTATCAAAATACCTAATAGTAAACTTTTTGAAAAATCTGGTGAAGGAAACAATAAAATACCACCTATTAATCCAATTATTATTGCAATATAAGCTGTTTTTTCGGAAATATTCTTATTATAAAAACTATAAAAAATAGTTAATACAAATGCACAACAAAATAAATCCGCTAATAAAAATAAATATAAAATGTCAAAACCTTTTGAAGCTACAACAAATGAAATTATCGATAAAAATATGATTACAGATTTAGAGAATTTAAGATAATTTGTTTCTTTTCTAAAATTAAATAAAGCTTTTCCATCAACAACAATCAAGCTTGATATCGCATTTATTAAAGTATCTACAGTCGAAATAGTTAAGGCTAAACCAAGGACTATTATGAAAACAGATAATAAGGTGGTTTTTTCTTTAAGTAATAAGGAGAAAAAACCAAGATCAGGTCTTATATTTGGATCTATTGAAAAGGCAACCATTCCAGAAAAACCCATATAAAAAACAATAGGTATAATTACAAAAAAAGAAATTATTAAACTTTTTTTCAATGTTTTATAATCTTTAGCAGCATAAACACGTTGCCAATTACCTTGATGAAATAAATTTGTTGCAGCAACTGCAATAAAAAAAGTTAAACCAGCAGTGTAACCTGGAATATATTCACTACTCAGAAGATGGGGATTTTTTTCCTTTATGAATTCAAAAGAAAATTGAGAACCGGAAAATGAATTAATATAAATTAGTGATATTAATAATAATACGAAAATTACGATCATTTGAATATTATCTGTAAAAATAGAAGCCTTTAAACCACCATATAAAGTATAAATTAATGTGGATAATAGAACTATCAAAGCAGTTAACCATAGTTCAGTACCAGATATGTAATTGATTAATACTGCTACAGCAGTCACTTCTGCACATAAAAAAATAAACATATAAAATATTGTCATTAGTAAAATAAGTTTGAACAAACTTTTTCCAAATTTTTTTCTTATAAATTCAACTAAAGTGGAACCTTGAGGGAATTCTTTTCTAATTTTTTTTCCTAAAAAAATAAGAAAAAACATTGGAAATGCTGTGCCTAAAGAATATCCAATAATTGCACCCATCCCTCCCCAAGTTGAAGCCGAAGCAGGACCAAATAAAATCCAAGCACCTAGAGCTGAAGCAATTAGACTTGTTGTTAATGAAAATGTTCCAATATTTCTATTTGCAGTTAAATAATTATTCAATCCTTGAAATTTGTTTGAGTGATAAATTCCTAATATTAAGAAAATAAGACTTATAGTAATAACTATTGTTAATGATGTAGATTGAGTTAGAAAGTATGTTTTATCCATTATTCTCCCTTTCTGAATTACCGGACAGGTTCCAAGGGTATAATCTCAGTCTATAAAGACACCCCTAACAATTTAATATAACACTTTAGTTGTTAAGGAAAGTAATTTTTAAAATTAAGATTGTTATTTATTGAAACAGTTATTTACTAAAATTGCCATTAAGATCCAAATTACAAAAACCTCACCGTTAGTAAATGTGTAATCTGCACCAGCAAAACCAGCAACAAAATTTATTGCATAAATTATAATCGTAGAAACAATTAAACTTGTTATTAATTTTATAAGACCATTAATATATTTCATGCATTAAGATTATATAAATTAAATACTAATGCAAATTAAAATTTCTCTTTAAAAGGGAAGTTTTTTTTGATGTGCGAAATATATAAAACAGTCAGGTTGTATTCAAGAAATATATTTTAATCAAAATCAAATATATTAGTTGAATACAACCTCTCTAAAAATTAATTTTATTGCAAGGAGGTAAAATTAATGAAACAAATGCCACCTGACACTTAGCTGGCTAGCTTTATATTTCAAATAAACGAATACAAAAAACTTGAAGTCCATTCGGACTTAAAAGCCGAGAAGGCGACTTAAGGGAGCTCTTTTGGTTGGAGAACGAAAGAGCGAACCCTTAAGTAAAAAAATTATTTTTCTAAAATTAAGCAGATCAATTTATCGTTAAAAATCAATAATTTTTGGTATTTACGATTAATTTCGTTAATGCCCTTAGAAATTTCTGATGGGTTTAATCCTAGTAATGTTGAAATGTACCTATTTTTAATCATTTTTATATATTTATTCCTTGATAATTTTACTTTGAATAAAAATCTCGTTTTTTTAATTTTTCGATAATTTTTTGAAATAAATCTTATTATTTTTTTATCTCTTTCTAAGGACAATTTAAGTTTTTTTAACATTAATGAAAAAGCAGGAATTTCATTTTTAGAAGTCTCTAAAGTAAATATAGCAATATTTCCCTTATTTTTAAGTCTAGATTTACAAATAAAGATTAACTTTTTAATTTCTTTAAAATTTAAAAGATGAATTGTTTGTTTAATTAAAATTAAATCAAATTTTTTCTTATTACTCTTAAGATATGTTGTTGCATCAATTTTTTTAAAATGAATTCTTTTATCTCTATCTTGATGACTTTCTATATCGATTCCAATTGGTTTGTTTTTTAATCTTAATCTTGAATATAAAGATCCTAATATCTTACCCCGTCCACAACCAATATCTAGAATATGTGAATTTTTATCTAATTTAACTTGTTTTAGTAAAAAATTATTAAAGGAATAAATATATTTTTTAGATGAAAGCCAAGTTTTATTGTCCCAATTCTTTAATGACACGCAATACCAAACTTTTTTAATCTCCAGTAGTTATACGGCCAAGGAGTTAGAAATCCAACTATAAGCATAATTGGTATTACCCACCAAGTTAAAATTGCACCCCCAGTTAAGAAATAGTCAGTTAAATTCATTGTAACTTCCATACTAATCATAGAAATAAAACTCATTCCCATTGCTGTTTTAAAAGCTTTTGAAAAATTAAGATTTTGTTTCATCAAAACTATTGTTTCTAGAATAATACTTGTGATTAAACCATTTATTACTGCTAAAGTCATTATTCCAAAAACTGGGAAAGGAATTTTAGTCAATTGAAAAAATAAGATTGTACCAAAATCTCCAATAGCACAACCTAATAGACACCATGCAGTATTTTTTGCACTTCTATTCCAAGTATTTTTGCAAGACCAATTAAAATTGGTTTTAACTGTACTGTCCATCAAGTTAATTTATATCAACTTTGGCAATCATTCCAACTTGATAATGTCCAGGAACATTACATGCTACTTCAATATTAACTGCATTATCAAATTTCCAGATTATGTCTCCCTTTTGTTTTGGCTCTAACAAAACGCTATTACTATGTGAATGACCCATTGACTTATCCATCTTTGCCATTTTTTTCATTTTTTCTTTATCAATAGAAAAAGCAAGAAGAATTCCGTTTTCAGCCATTTTTTGCATCTCTGGTTGATGTTTCATATGCATCATTTTATTTGCAATATTAAATTCGTGAACAAGCATACCTGCGTTTTCAACTTCAAACTTGATTGTTTCCCCTGCTTTAATTTGAAAAGAATTTGGCTCGTAGTAGTTATCGTACATGACAACTTTGATTACACGAGAAATCTCACTTTCTTTTCCTTTAGAACCTATCTTCATGTTTTTATCTGCATAGGCAATAGAATTGAAAAATAATAAAACAAATAATATTTTTATGAATTTCATGCATAGATAATTAGTATTATTCAATGCATTAACAATGGGTCAATTTGTACTTGTATGTTATTATATAGTAATGATTTTTAAACAATTATTCGATAATAAATCTTCAACATATACCTATTTAATCTCATCCGGAAAAGGGAGAGAAGCATTAATAATTGATCCGGTTTTAGAAAATGTAAACAATTACATAAAATTACTAAAAGAATTAGAGTTAAAATTAGTCAAAGTAATTGATACTCATATTCATGCAGATCATGTGACAGGTGCATCTAAGTTAAAAAATATTACAAAATGTTCAACAATTATGGGTGAAAAAACTCCTGCTGACTCGGTTGAAATAAAAGTTAAAGATGATGAATATATTGATTTGGAAGATATAAAAATTAAAGCAATATACACACCTGGACATACTTCTGACAGCTATAGTTTTCTTATGAAAAATCATCTTTTTTCAGGTGATACATTATTGATAAATGGGACTGGTAGAACTGATTTTCAAAATGGTAATGCAAAAGATTCATACAATTCAATATTTAATAAGCTTTTAAAGTTACCAGAGGAAACTCTTTTATATCCTGCTCATGATTATAAAGGTGAAAAAGTAAGTACTATTGGAAAAGAGAAAAAACAAAATCCAAGACTACAAGTAAATAGTGTTGATGAATACATTGATATTATGAATAATTTAGAACTTAAAAAACCAACTGAACTTGAGACAAACGTTGCTAGAAATATTAAGTTAGGTATCGATATTTAAATTGAGGATTTTATCGCTTTATAAATTAAGTCTTTAGACGTTTCACCAATGCTTCTATAAACTAATTTACTATTTTTATAAATTAAAAGTGTTGTTTGATATTGAACATCAAAAAATTTTGCAATTTCTTTATTTGTTACATCAAATGTAAAGTATTCAATATTATTAAATTCATTTTTTGCTTTGTTTAAAACTTTCATTTGGCTCGCACATGATGTGCAATATTTTACCCAAGAACTGACTATCACAATCTTTCCGTCTGATTGAGCTTTGTCAAACAACTCTTTGCTAAAAGTTGTCTCTTTTTCCATCGCATTAGCATTCAATGACAACAAAAAAAATAAAAATATAAAAATTTTTTTCATAAATTTTTATACTACAAATATTAAAAACCAATAAGAAGCTAATCCAGAAAATATTGTCGCAAGTATACTTCTGGAAAATATTCCAATTATCATTGCAATTAAAGCTGCGATTATCTTTGGGTTATCTTCGATTTGGAATAATCCTGAGTCATTAATAAAAATTGCCGGAAAAATGATAGCTGGGAATATTGCTGAGGGTACATATGATAATATTTCTCTGATCCTGTCATTAAACATTTCTTTTTTAATCAATGCTATCATTGAAAACCTAGTAAGATAAGTGATTATGCCACAATATATTATTAAAGACCAATTACTCATTATTTTTTAATTACTTTTGTTAAAATCATAGCTGTAAATAATCCAATTAAAGCAGATACTATTACGTAAGCTTTAAAAGGAATATAATTAAAACCAATTGTAGCTACCAATCCAGAAATAATTATAACAACAACATTTATAAGCTTTCTAAAATCGTTCACTAGTAATGCAAGAAAAGTTAAAGGAACAGCAAAACTTAATCCAAGTTTATCTGGTATTGCTTCACCCAATACAATTCCTAAAAACGTAGTTGATTGCCAAATCACCCAACAAGTAGCACCACCACCAACTAAATGAAAATATTTATTACTTTGTTTATTTTTTTTAAGATATTCATTCGATATTGCAAATGCTTGATCGATTAAAAAATATGAAATGATAATTTTCCAGATTAATTTTAAATCTGATAAATGTTCTGAAACAACAGCACCATAAAGTAAATGTCTTGAGTTTACAGCTCCAACAGAACTAATAATGACTAAAGATGAAGCTCCTCCAGAAAATAATTGCAATAAAACTATTTGAGAAGCCCCTCCAAAAATTATCAATGACATTCCCATAGTTTCAAGTGGACTAAAGCCAATATCAATAGCCAGAACTCCGAATATCAAACCAAAGGGAACTACAGGAATCATTAATGGACTGACGTCCATAATTCCTTTTAAAAAAACGTTTAAATTACTTTTCATTTCAAATCGCTTTTATTAAAAGCAAACTATATGATCAATATGTATTGGTCTTTTAATACCAAATTTTTCATCAACTTCGTGTTGATGGATGTGATGAGAATGAACAAAAACAGGTATTAAAGTATTACTGGGTGTTTTAAGTGTATATATAAAGTTAGTTCCTCTAAATTTTCTATCAACGACTTCAAGCTTTAGATTGCTAGTGTCATCATGTTCTAAGTCCTCTGGTTGAAGTAATAGCTGTACATTTGATCCCTTTGGATACTCTTTAATAAAATTTCCTTCAATTGTACCTAAATCCCAATTTTCTAAAGTTTTTTTTCCCGTTACTTTGGCAGGAATTAAAATTCCCCTATTTAAGAAATTAACCACCTCGATTGAATTTGGAAAATGGTAAACTTTATAAGGGTCATCAAATTGTTTAAGTCCTTGATTTAAAATAATTCCACATTTAGATCCCAAATAAAATGCTTCGTATGAGTCATGTGTTACTATAATCGTTGTAATTTTTAATTGATGTAAAATCTTTTTTAATCTTACTTGAATTTCTTCTTTAAAACTTTGATCAACATTTGATAAAGGTTCATCTAATAATAAAAGATCTGGTTGGGTAATAAGAGATCTTGCTAGTGACGCACGTTGAGCTTCTCCAGCACTTATTTCATGCGGGTATTTATTAAGTATGTGAAAAATATCTAATAAATCTACTATTTCTTTTAAAGAAAGTCTTTTTTTACTTTTTTCTTTATTTCTATTTGAACCTAATAAAATATTTTTCTCGACTGTATAATGAGGGAACAAACTATTATCTTGGAAAGCAAGTGATATATTTCTATTTTCGGGTTCTATATTAATGTGTTCAGATGAAATTGTTTTACCGTTTAATTTTATTGAACCTTTTTTAATTTTTTCTAAACCTGCTATAGTTCTTAATATAGTAGTTTTTCCTATGCCTGAAGGTCCTAATAAACATATTACATCTCCTTCGTTTTCTATGGAAAAGGAAACATTTTTTACTTTAGTTTTACCACCAACACTAAAATCAACATTTTTAATTTCAAAATAGTTTTTATTCATCTTTATCTCTTAAAATATATTTAGATGTAACTATTATAAAAGAAGTTGCAATCAAAATTAAAAATAAAGATGGAACTGCTGCTGCTTCTAATAAATCTTCTGATGCAGAAATATAAGCTGTAGTAGCAAATGTCTCAAAATTAAAAGGCCTCAAAATCAAAGTAATTGGTAGTTCTCTAATAATTTCTAAGGATATCAATATAAAAACAAACAGTAATGAATTTCTCAAAAAAGGAATATGTATGTTCATAAATGTTTTTCTTTTTGAATATCCAAGTAAATAAGAACTTTCATCAACTGATATATTGATTTTTTCATAGCCTGATTTAATTCCATTAAAAGCTAAAGAATAAAATCTGATAAAATAAACAATAACCAATCCTAAGATTGAGCCTATAAAAACTTTTTTTATAGACAAGAATCCATAGGTTTTAACTATACTCTCATCAAACCAAGCAATAAAAGTAATAAAAGCAACTGCCAAAATTACTCCTGGAATTGCATAACCAGAAATTGATAATGTCGACAATATATTTAAAGTTTTATTTTTAGTTACTCTATTTCCATAATTTGAAATTAGAGCAAATATAATTAAAACTAAACTAGATAAAACAACTAAATAAAGTGTATTAATTAAAAGATCAATTATCTTTAAATCAAACAGGTTTTCAGGAAACTTTATTGTCCAATACATCATTTGACTTAATGGAAACAAAAAACTTAAGAAAAAAACTAAAAAACAAAACATAAAAGCCGCAACAGCCTTTTTACCTGAAAGTTTAATTTTTTGTTTTTGTTTAAATCCACCTCTAGAATTCATGTGATATCTTGCTTTTTTTCTGGATAAATTTTCTAAAATAAAAAGAGCAAATATAAATAAAAGTAAAAAAAACGACAATTGGTTAGCGAAAGCTAAATCATCAAACGCTATCCAAGAGTTGTAAATTCCAGTTGTAAGTGTGTTAATTGAGAAGAAATCAACTGCTCCAAATTCAGCAAGTGTCTCCATAGCTACTAATGACAAGCCAGCAACTATTGCTGGTCGTGCAGCAGGCAAAATAATAGAATATAAAGTTTTAAATTTGGTAAAACCTAAGTTTTTTCCTAGATCAATTAAATTTTGTGGTTGATATAAAAAAGATGCTCTAGCTAAAATATACACATATGCATACAACGAAAAAGAAATAGAAATAATTACTCCAAATAGTCCATCAAACTTTGGAATACTTTCATTGTAATTAGCTTCACCAAATAAATTTTTTAAAATTGTATAAGCAGTTCCATAATTTTCAAAAAATGCAGTCAGAGAATAAGCATAAATATAAGGAGGAACTGCAAAAGAAAGTATCAATGCCCATTTAAAAAAATTACTAAAAGGAAATTCAAAAAAGGATACCAAGTAGGCAGATCCTGTCCCTATTAAAAAAGTAAATATTAATACGGAAAATAATAAAATTAATGAATTAAATATATACTCTAACAAAAAAGTATCTTTTAAAACTTGGTAATAATTTGAAGTATTTTCAAAAAAACTCGAAAAGACAGTTAAAATAGGAATAATTACAAAAATAGAAATAAAAAAAAGAAGATATGTGCCAAAAATTTATTCTCATAATTTATAATCCGCCTTATAAAAATGAAAAGTATTTGTGTCTACGCTAGGAGGAAGGAGACATCTTGCCTAATAAGCGTAGACACTCAGAAAATCAAAAATTAAATACTTTTAGGATATGCGGAACCTCCTTAGTTTTAATTTTTGAAAGTTTTCTGTCATTTATTCTTTTATTGATCTTTTTACACTCTAAAAGACATGGGGAACATGCTTTAGAAGAATTATTTAGATCAATATTAGATATAAATTTCTTTTTTACTTTCACAATCTTACTTCCAACCAGCAGCTGTCATTACTTCAACAGCAGCAGCTTGATTTTTTCCATAAGAAGCTAACTTGGTTTTCATATCTTGTTTGAAATCCAATCCTAAGTTATTTACTACTAATGGGCTTGGTGAAACACCATCAATCATTGGAAACTCAAAAGTATTATTTGTAAAATGCTCTTGAGACTCTGGAGTTAATAAAAACTCTACAAGTTTGATAGCGTTAGCTTTGTTTGGTGCTCCTTTGACTAAAGCTGCACAACTAACATTCATATGCGTTCCTCTATCGTTTTGATTAGGAAAAAAAGCTTTAACTTTTTTAGCTGCCTCTTGTTGTTCAGGTCCTTTTTTGCCAGACAACATAAGTGCTAAGTAGTAAGTGTTAGCCACTGCTATATCAGCTTCACCAGCTGCTACTGCCATTATTTGAGCTCTATCATTACCTGTTGGCGTTCTTGCCATATTAGCAACAACTCCTTCAGCCCACGCAGCTGTTGCAGCTTTTCCATTATTCTTAATTAATGATGCTACAAGAGATTTATTATAAATGTTGCTAGATTTTCTAATTACTAATCTACCTTTCCATTTAGGATCAGCTAGACCTTCATAAGTCATCCCAGATAATTCAGCACCCGTTACTCTTTCAGGTGAATAATAAATTATTCTTGCTCTTTTTGCTATTCCAACCCATTTGCTTGTTCTAAAGCTTTTTGGAACTGCTGATTTGATAGCTGGAGATGTTAGACCACCTTGAAGCGTACCTTTAGCATCCATTGCCCCACATCTTCCTGCGTCTGCGGTAATATAGAGATCAGCGGAGGAGTCTGCACCTTCACTAATTATTCTTTTCTCTAAAGCACCTGATTTTCCGTTTATCAAATTAACTTTAATACCAGTCATATTTGTAAACTTTGAATAAAGCTCACCATCAGCTTTATAGTGTCTTGCATTAAATACATTTACTTCATTAGCCACAACAAAAGTTGAAACAAACAAAGATGCAATTAATGTCAAAATTGATATTTTTCTCATTTTCTCCCTATTCTTTCTTCCGCATAATTATTTGAGAATGATAATTATTCTCAATGAGAATGATTATCAATCGCAAGAATGTCGCACCCTATAGTTGATTTATTGTGGTTTAACTAAATAACGAGACTATGATTTCCAATCACCAATTTTGCTAAACAAAAAATTTCTGAAAGCTTGGACCCTGGCCGTATTTTTTAAAGATTGAGGATACACAAAGTGTGCTTCTGTTATTGGACCTTCAGATTTCGGTAAGACTTTAATGATATTACTTGTATCACTAACTAAATACTCAGGCAGTGCAGCAAGACCTACTCCAGACTCAACAGCTAATAAAAGACCCATAACACTATTGACTTTCATAATAGGTTTTCTCTTTTTACCATCATGCATTCCTAATTTTAGTGCCCAATCAGGATTATAGACTGGTGAGGGTGCGCCTTTTCCGAATGATATAAATTTATGTTTATTCAAATCACCTATTGTTTTAGGCATGCCATGTTTTTCCAAGTATTTATTTGAACCATATATATAATATTTCAAATCTATGAGCTTTTTTTGAATATAATTTAGCTGCTTAGGTCTTCTCATAAAAATACCTATATCAGCTTGTCTTGTGCTTAAATCTAATTCTTTGTCCTCAAAAATAAGCTCAATTTCAACTTCTGGATTTAAACGCATAAATTCTTCAATCCTTGGTGTCAGCCAATGTGTTCCAAAACTTCTAACAGTTGTGATTGTCAGTTTACCTGTAGGTTTATTTTTTTGGTCACCCAAAGAGGTTTCGACCTCTTTCAATTTACTAATAACCTCGTGAGCAGTTTTGAATACATATTCTCCATTTTCAGTAAGAGTTAGACCTCTTGCATGTCTCTCAAATAATTGAACTTTTAAATCTTGTTCTAAAGATTGAATTTGTCTACTGATAGCTGATTGGCTTAAATTTAAATTTATAGTAGCGTTAGTAAAACTTCCTGCTTCAGCTACTGCATGAAAAATCTTTAATTTGTCCCAATCCATTATTTATTTAGATCAACTAAAACTCTTCCTGAAATTTCCCCTTTAAGTATTTTGGGATAAGTTTTAATTAACTCCTCCAAACTAACTGTTAGTACAGATTTTTCTAATAAATCAAAGTCAATCAATTTCGCAGCTTCACCCCAAATAAATCCTCTTCGTTTTATACTGCAATTAGCGGAGTCTATCCCCCAAAGTTTAACACCTCTTAACATAAAAGGGATTACATTAGTGTTAAGTTCATTTGTGCTAGCATTACCACAAACGGTTATAATTCCGTTTGAATTTGTTTGCACAATTGCATTAGCTAAAATTTTTCCACCTACTGTGTCAACTACCCCATCCCATAAACCTTTATCAATTAACTTTGGATCTTTATCAAATTCAGCACGATTTATAACACTTTTAGCACCCAAAGATTTAAGGTAATCAGTTTTAGAGTCTTTTCCTGATACTGCGGTAACATTATAACCCATCTTGTTAAGTATCATTACTGCAATACTCCCAACTCCGCCCGTTGCACCTGTAACCAAAACATTATTTACTTTTTCTCCTAGTAATATTTCTTCTCTTGCTTTAATCGCAAAAGCAGCCATCAAAGATGTAAAACCAGCAGTACCTAAAATCATTGCTTGTTTACTTGTTAGATCTTTTGGTTTGTTGATTAAAAAATCGCCATTGACTTTTGCTATTTGTGAATAGCCACCATAAAAAATTTCACCTACTCTAAATCCAGTTAAAATAACCTCATCACCTTCTTTAAATTTTGAGTTTTGACTTTCTAAAACAGTTCCTGAAAAATCAATTCCTGGGATGTGTGGAAATTCTTTTACTAATCTCCCACCATTTTTTAAAATCATTCCATCCTTAAAGTTTAAATCAGAATAATCGACTTTAACTGTAACATCACCATGTTTTAAAAAATTCTTATCGAGAGATTTAACTTCTCTTGTAAACTCTTCACCTTTTTGATTTAAAACTAATGCTTTAAATTGATCAGACACTTTATTCTTTTACTATACTGATAAATCTCAAATATCTGTTTTGATAACTAAGATCCTCTTTAAATTGACCTAAATAATAATTTGTTACTGTTGTTGCTTGTTCTTTTTTAATTCCTCTCATTGTCATGCACTGATGAGTTGAATCTATTGTTACTGCTACACCTTTTGCATCTAAAGACTCCATTAGTGTATTCGCAATTTGCATAGTTAATCTTTCTTGAGTTTGTAATCTTTTTGAAAAAACTTCCACAACTCTTGCTAATTTACTTAATCCGACTACTCTTTTTTTAGGGATATAAGCAACATGTGCTTTGCCAATTATTGGTGCCATATGATGTTCACAATGACTTTGAACTGAAATATTTTTTTGAACAACCATATCATCATAACCCTCAACATCGCCAAACGTTTTGTCTAAGATTTGATTTGGATCCTCTTTGTAACCCTTAAAATACTCTTTAAATGCTTTAACTACTCTTTTTGGAGTTTCTAATAATCCTTCTCTATTTGGATCTTCTCCCATCCAAGCTAAGATTGTTTTAAAAGCTTCTTCAGCTTCTTTATCTGATACTTTTTTAAGATCTGAATTATTATCTATATCTTTTACTAATTTCATCGTGAGTTTTATACATATAAATCCGTATTTTTAAAATATTTAAAATATACTTATATGTGCTACATAATCACATAATATGTTCAAAAAAAGAGAAAATGTAGTTGAAATTGAAGAGGGAAATCTTCTTTCACCAAAATTTGATAATGATGGATTAATTCCTGTCATTACCATGTGTTCTAAAACTAAAGAAATTTTAATGCATGGTTATATGAATGTTGAAGCTTTAAAAAAAACTATAGAAACAAAAGAAGCTCATTATTTTAGCAGATCTAGAAAAACTATTTGGCATAAAGGTAAAACTAGCGGCTTCACTCAAAAAGTAACTGAAATAAGAATTGACGATGATCAAGACTCAATTTGGTTAACAGTTGATATAGGTGATGGAGCAAGTTGCCATGTAGGATACAGGTCATGTTTCTATAGGTCTATACCTTTAGGTCCAATTGAAAACGGACGTAAAGTTGAAATGAAATTTTTAGAAAAAGAAAAAAAATTTGACCCTGAAAAGGTTTATAAAGATCAGCCTAATCCAACTAAAATTTAATTATGTCAATTCAATTGATTAGAGCGTTTGGACCCACTATAGCAAAAATTAAGATACCTAACGAAATGGTTAAAGCTTTAAATGATTATGTTGATGGATTAATAATTGATAAGAAAAAATCAAAAGAATTAAGCGCAGGTGCGAACTTAGCTGGTGATGTTACACAGGAATTTAAATTAGAAAAAGAATTTTCTCAAAGAGTTGGTTGGCTTGATTTAATATCTAAAGGAGTTTTTCAGTGGATACAAATGTCTACCAATCAAAGTATTAAAGAATTTAAAATGATAGACAGCTGGATCGTAAGGCAATTTCAAAATGAGTATAATCCAGTTCATATGCACGGAGGACATGTTTCAGGCGCAGGTTTTTTAAAAGTACCCAAAACATTTGGAAAATATGTACAAGAAGAAAAAGATGGAGTAAAACATTATGCTGGAGGAACTTTAAATTTGATTCATGGTTCCAAACAATTTCTATCTAAATCAACTTTTCAAATTAGACCCGAAGTTGGCGATTTTTATTTTTTTCCAAATTATATGATGCATACAGTATACCCCTTCAAAGATACAGATGAAGAAAGAAGATCTATCTCATTCAATGCTTTTGTTGATCAATCAATTTATGATACATTTTAATGAATAAAAGACCTCAACTTAATGTTTTAGGAGAAAAACTAGAAGAATGTTCACTAGAACCTTTGACAGGTTGGTACAGAGACGGTTGTTGTAATACAGATGAAAATGATCATGGTCTTCATACTGTTTGTGCAAAAGTTACAACAGAATTTTTAGAGTGGTGCAAAGAGGCTGGTAACGATTTAATAACTCCACATCCAGAATTCGGTTTTCCAGGATTAAAAGATGGTGACGGATGGTGTGTTTGTGCTAGTTGGTATGCTAGGGCAGTAGAAGCAGGCAAAGGATGTCCAATTTTTCTCAAAAGAACACATGAAAATACTTTAAAAGTTTTACCTATTGAAACTTTAAAAAAGCACGCAATAGATATTTCTTAATTACATATTTCCGTATTTTGGCCCACCACCACCTTCTGGAGTTATCCAGGTGATATTTTGAGAGGGCTCCTTAATATCACATGTTTTACAATGAATACAATTTTGCGAATTAATCACAAATTTATTTAAACCGTTTTCTTGCTGAACTTCATAAACTCCAGCTGGACAATATCTTTGAGCAGGTTCATCAAATTTTTCTAGAGTATAATTAATGGGTAAATTAGGATCTTTAAGTCTTAAATGAACTGGTTGGTTATCAGCATGATTAGTCCCAGTAAGATAAACAGAACTTGTTTTGTCAAATGTTATTATATTGTCTGGTTTTGGATAATCTATTTTTGGCATTTCACTAGCTAATTTTAAAGTTTCATGATCTGCATGTTTGTGTTTAAGAGTGATTGGCAACTTACCTCTAAATAATATTTGGTCTATTCCTGTGAAAATGATACCTAAAATTAAACCCCAACTAAAACTTGGTTTAACGTTTCTTGCTCTATATAGCTCATCATATAGCCAGCTTTTTTTAAATTTTTCCTCATAAATTGATAAATCTTTATTTTCTTTAATATGTTCAAAAATAGTTTCACCAGCAATAATTCCACTTTTCATTGCAGTATGAGAGCCTTTTATTTTTGGCATATTTAAAGTTCCAGCATCACAACCAACTAATAATGCTCCTGGCATAAACATTTTTGGTAAACTTTGAAAACCTCCCTCAATTAAAGCTCTAGCTCCATAAGAAATCCTTTTTCCTCCTTCAATTATTTTTTTAATTGTAGGGTGAGTTTTAAATCGTTGAAACTCATCAAATGGAGATAAATGAGGATTCTTATAATCAAGACCAATAACATAACCTAAGTAAACTTGTTTATTTTCTGCATGATACATAAAACTTCCACCATAAGTGTTATTATCTAATGGCCAACCGGCTGTATGCATAACTAAACCCTCTTCATGACTCTTTTCATCTATTTCCCAAATTTCCTTAAAACCAATTCCGTATTGTTGAGGATCTTTACCTTTGTCTAATTCAAATTTTTTAATTAATTCTTTTCCTAAATGACCTCTACAGCCTTCAGCAAATACGGTGACCTTACCCAAAAGATCTATTCCAGGTTCATAACTATCTTTTTTGTTTCCCTCTTTATCAATTCCCATATCTTGTGTAGCTACACCTTTGACGGATCCATTATCGTTGTATAAAATTTCACTAGCAGGAAAACCAGGAAAAATTTCTACACCTAAAGACTCTGCTTGTTCAGCAAGCCATCTACATAAATTGGCTAAACTGATGATATAATTTTTATGATTTTGTTGAACAGAAGGCAATAACCATGTCGGCCAGCTCAAGGATTTTGTTTTTCCTAAAAATAAAAATTTTTCTTTTGTAACTTTAGTTTTAATTGGTGAATTTAAGTCTTTCCAGTTAGGTAATAATTCATCTAAGGCTCTAGTTTCAAAAACATTCCCACTTAAGATATGTGCACCTATCTCTGATGCTTTTTCTAACAAACAAACATTCAAGTTAGAATCAAGTTGTTTTAATTTTATTGCTGTGGATAAACCTGATGGACCTCCACCAACTATTACTACATCATATTCCATCGTCTCTCTGGACATAATCTATTTTTTTACAGATTCTATTATTTTTGTATAGTGTTTAATTTGTTCAATTCTTCTAGGAATTGTGGAAGAGCTTCAAAAAGATCAGCCTCAAGGCCATAATCTGCAACACTAAAAATTGGTGCTTCTCCATCTTTATTAATCGCAACAATAATTTTACTTTCTTTCATTCCAGCTAAATGTTGGATAGCTCCTGAAATACCAACTGCAATATATAGATCAGGCACTACAACTTTACCAGTTTGTCCAACCTGATGATCATTACTTATATAGCCAGCATCAACAGCTGCTCGGGATGCGCCTATTGCAGCATTAAGCTTATCAGCTATAGAGGTAATTAATTTAAAATTATCTCCACTCTGCATTCCTCTTCCTCCTGAAATCACAACTCTTGCAGTTCCAAGTTCAGGTCTATCTGATTTAATTTCCTCTCTTTTAATAAATTTAGTATGTCCAAATTCTTCACTAGGTTCAGATTTTTCAATTGGAGCAGATCCACCTGAGCTTTCACATGGATCAAAAGAAGTTGGTCTTATAGTAACACACTTTTTTGTATCTTTACTTTTAACAGTTGCAAAAGCATTTCCAGCATATATTGGTCTTAAAAATGTATCAGCTGAAATAACTTTTATAATATCGCTGATTTGTGATGTGTCTAAAGCTGCAGCAATTCTTGGCATTAAATTCTTACCAAATGTATTTGCTGAACAAATTATATGAGAATAATCATTAGATAATTTAATAACAGCAGGTGCAAAGTTTTCGGCAACAAAATTTTCATAATGTGGAGCTTCAATACTTATTACTTTTTTAATTAAAGGTAATTCTGATAATACTTTTGCAGCTTTCTCACAATTATGACCGATAATTACAGCGTGTACATCACTATCAATTTGCGATGCTGCAGTTACAGCATTTAGTGTAAAAGGCCTAAGTTCTTGATTATTATGTTCTGCAATTAATAAAACTGACATTTATATTACCTTTGCTTCATTCTTTAATTTTTGTACTAACTCAGCCACACTAGAAACTTTAATACCTGCTTTTCTTTTTGGTGGTTCCTCAACCTTAATTTGCTCGATTCTAGCAGATGTATCCACTCCTAAATCTGACGCATTTAATTGTTCAATAGGTTTTTTCTTAGCTTTCATTATATTAGGTAATGAGGCGTATCTTGGCTCATTTAATCTCAAGTCACAGGTTACAATAGCAGGAACATTTATTTCAATCGTCTCTAACCCTTCATCTATCTCTCTTGTGACCTCTAATTTTTTATCCTTAATTTCAATTTTAGATGCAAAAGTTGCTTGTGGCCAATTAAGCAGTGCGCTTAACATTTGACCTGTTTGATTGCAATCATCATCGATTGCTTGTTTTCCCATAAAAACTAAATCAGGTTTTTCTTTTTCTACAATTTTGTGTAACAATTTTGAAACTGCTAGAGGCTCTAAAATTCCATCTGCTTTTACTAGAATTCCTCTATCTGCTCCAACTGCCAAAGCCTTTCTTACAGTTTCTTGAGCTTTTTCCTCACCAATACTCACAGCAACAACCTCTGTTGCTTTTCCTGCCTCTTTAATTTTGACCGCTTCTTCTATTGCATTATCGTCTGGTGGATTTGTAGACATTTTAACATTATCAGTCACAACACCTGAATTGTCCTCTTTGACTCTTATTTGAACGTTGTAATCAATAACTCTTTTTACTGCGACTAAGATTTTCATTAAGCTCTCAATAATTTGTTTTCAGCATCATAAGGACTTTCCTCTAAGATTGTAGCTTCGTACATCTTTCCAAGAATATCAACTTTAAGTTTTTCACCAACGTTTGCTAAATCTGGTTTAACCATTGCTAATGCGATAGATTTGTCTAACCTAAACCCATACTCACCACCTGTTGCTCTTCCAACTACTTTGTCATCTTTATATATTGGATTGTTTCCTAATACATCTGAGTCATTTGTATTATGAACTTCTAGTGTTACTAATTTATTATCAAAACCTTTTTCTCTCCATTTATTTAACGCATCAAGACCAATAAAATTTCCTTTATTTGGATGAATAAACCTATCTAGACCAGACTCGTATGGTGAATATTCAATCGATAACTCTGTTCCTACTAGTTTGTAAGATTTTTCAACTCTTAAACTGTTCATTGCTCTAATTCCGAATGGTTTGATACCTAAATCTTTACCGGCTTCCATCAATTTATCAAAAATATGATTTTGATATTCAATTGGATGATGTAATTCCCAGCCTAGTTCTCCAACAAAATTCACTCTCATTGCATTTACTGGAGCATATCCTACATTAACATTCTTAGCTGTTAACCATTTAAAATTTTCATTTGAAAAATCGTCCGTTGAAACTTTTTTCATTAATTCTCTTGCTTTAGGACCTGCCACAACAAGAACTCCAGTACTATTTGTAAGATCTTCAAAAATTACTGAACCATCTGAGGGCATCCACTTTTGAATCCAATCATGATCCAGTCGTAAATTTGCACCCGCAGAAACCAAATAATAGCTATTTTCTGCTTCTTTCATAATTGTAAATTCCGAATGAACACCGCCTTTTGTATTCAACGCATGACATAAATTTATTCTTCCAACTTTTTTAGGAAGTTTATTTGCGACTAAATAATCTAAAAACTCCTCTGCTTTAGGTCCTTTAATTCTACACTTTGCAAATGCTGTCATATCTAAAAGTCCAACATTTTTTTTTACATTTTCACACTCTTTTTTGATTGCATCAAACCATTTTGATCTTCTAAATGACCAGTCATCTTTTTGTTCCATTCCATCAGTTGCAAAAAAGTTAGGTCTTTCCCATCCAAATTTTTGACCAAACACAGCCCCAAGTTCTTTCATTCTCTCATAACAAGGTGATGTTCTTAGAGGTCTTGCGGCTGGTCTTTCCTCATCAGGGTAATGAACAATAAAAACATGACTGTAAGCCTCTTCATTTTTTGCTTTTAAATAAGATTTAGTAGCATAATTTCCATATCGTCTTGGTTCTACACCGAGCATATCAATTGTAGGTTCTCCATCTACAATCCACTCTGCAAGCTGCCAACCAGCACCACCTGCAGCCGTTATTCCAAAACTATGTCCTTCATTAATCCAAAAATTTTTTAAACCCCAAGCTGGTCCTACGATTGGATTTCCATCTGGTGTATAACAAATAGCTCCATTATAAACTTTTTTAACTCCAACTTCTCCAAAAGCTGGAACACGATGTATTGCTCCCTCGATATGTGGTGCTAGTCTGTCTAAGTCTTCTTGAAATAATTCATATTCAGAATTTTTTGATGGTCCCTCAACATAACATGCTGGTGCTCCATCTTCGTATGGGCCTAAAATTAATCCACCAGCTTCTTCTCTCATGTACCATCTACTATCACTATCTCTTAATACCCCCATTTCAGGAAGGCCATCTTTTTTTCTTTTTTGAATTGCAGGATGCGGTTCAGTAACAATGTATTGATGTTCAACTGGTATAACTGGAATATCTAGTCCAACCATTTCACCAGTTTGTCTTGCAAAATTTCCCGAACAGGAAATTACATGTTCACATTCTATTGAACCTTTATCTGTCTCAACTATCCATCCATCTTTAGTTTGTCTCATAGCTAAGACTGTTGTATTTCTATATATTTCAGCTCCTCTATTTCTCGCACCTGTTGCAAGTGCTTGTGTTAAGTCTGCAGGTTGAATATATCCGTCCTCTGGGTGCTGGATTGCTCCAACTAGGTCATCTGTATGACACAAAGGCCAAATTTCTTTTACTTGTTGTGGAGTTAAAAATTTTACATCTACTCCAATAGTTTTAGCAACACCTGCATACTGATGATATTCATCCATTCTGTCTTTTGTACTTGCTAAACGAATATTTGATACAACACTAAAACCAACATTTTTTCCTGTCTCTTCCTCCAATGTTTTATAAAGATTAACAGCATACTTGTGTAATTGTCCAACAGAGTAACTCATGTTAAATAATGGTAAAAGTCCAGCTGCATGCCAAGTAGATCCAGATGTAAGTTCTTTTCGCTCGACTAAGATAACATCTGACCAACCTTTTTTTGCTAAGTGATAGAGAGCACTTACGCCTACTACACCACCTCCTACAACTACAACTTTTGTTTTTGATTTCATTAAGCGATTCCTACTAAATTTTTATTCATAACGAAACAAAATTGTCATTTTGATCATATTGAGCTTCCTAACGGGATTGGACTAGATACCATTGTTGTTAGCCAACAATCTTTCAAGGGGCCGTCTGTTTCATACTTCTCAACTTGCCAATTAAATTTATGATAGATCTTATCTTTATCTAAAAGTATCACTTCAAATTGTGCCCAATTTTCACCACTTCCAAGCTTTGTTATTGTATGGCTCAAATGGTTAATCATCATTTGATAAGAATCTCCTTTTATCATTCTTTTAAACTTATCCAATGGGCCAGTAACTTTCTTATTACTTGGATGAGCGAAATTCCAAGTTTGCTCAATTCCACTATCTTTATAAACAAGATCATTATTTTGAAGTCCTGATAGTTGTATTTCGATCACTTTATCTGGTTTAATATTGCTATTAGGTTTTAATAATTCTGCTTTAGAGATTGGAACTGAAACAAAAAAAAAGAATAAAATACTAAATATTATTTGCAGTTTTTTTAACATCTTCTAAAAATTTTTTTCTTTTTTTATCGCTAACAAAAGGTACAGCAAAGTATCTACGATATATAACATCCGTTATGCCGCATATATTAAATACTCCCCGTCTAAGTCTTTTTGTTGGCATATTAAGAAAAAAAGTTCTGACAGCAAATTGTGGAGATCCATAAGTACAAAATACAACTGCTTTTTTTCCTCTTAAATTCCCTAACGGATATCCGTAATTTCCAAATAGTTTTTTAAATCTAAAGGCCCAAGGTGGTGCAAGGACTTTGTCTATCCATCCTTCAACGATAGCTGGCATTCTAAAATTCCATATTGGAGCAATTAAAACTATAACGTCAGAATCCTCTATTCTTTTCCTATGATCTAATACATCTTCACTGGGTTCCTCTCCTGAGTAAACTGGATCAAATTTTTCCTTATATAGATCAACAACATCTGTTGAGTGACCATTGTTATTTACTGTCTTTATAAAAGTATCTCTTATTGAGGCATTGAAAGATTTGTCATTATAGTGTCCATAGATAATAAAAATTTTTTTCATTTAATCTTGAAGAACAGGAAAAGCTTGTCGTACTTTCAAGAAATGTTTTTGATATTCCATTTTAGTACATTTGTTTTCAATATATTCAATTTTTTTTTTCTCAACTAGTTTTTTTGCCTCTTCATTTCTTATTCCAAGCTGTAACCACAAAACTTTTGCTTTAATATTGACTGTGTCATGAGCGATATCTAAAACTTCTTTAGAGGGTCTAAAGACATTTACTATGTCAATTGAATCTTTAATATCAGTAATCTTACCACGTACTTCTTCACCCAAAATTTTTTGACCTTGGGCTTTAGGGTTGATTGGATAAACTTTAAATCCATATTTCTGCATATATTTCATGACAATAGTAGATGCTTTTGTTGGGTCATTACTCACTCCAACCATTGCAATCTTTTTATATTTTGTGAGGATTTCTTTTATGCTACTCATTATTTTTTTTGAATTTTATCTTTACAAAAGTTTTTTGCTTCCTCAATAGTCATAGGTTGGTCTAATTTTTTACTTCCTGCAATACAGGCTTCTATCGCTTTATTTTGATTATGGCCTCTAAAGTTATATATAATGATTATTCCAATTATCAAAAAAACTATAAGTAAAATATTTTTATTCATTATCTATTTTTCCATTTAGGTTTTCTTTTTTCTAAAAAAGCTGAAATACCCTCTTTAGCATCCATAGCCATCATATTGAGAGTCATCATTTTACTGGTATATGAATATGCTTTTCTTAATGGCATTTCTAATTGTTTGTAAAAAGCTTGTTTCCCTATTTTAATTGTAAGATTTGATTTAGACGCAATTTTTTTTGCAATTTTAAATACTTCATAATTTAATTTAGGCCTGGAAAAAAAATCATTTATTAATCCAATTTCTTTTGCGAAATTTGCTTTAATTGGCTCACCTGTTAGCAACATTTTCATCATCGGTTTTCTATTTATTTTTCTACTAACTGCAACCATTGGTGTGCTGCAGAATAATCCAATATTTACCCCTGGAGTTGCAAATAAAGCATCATTAGAACTATAAGCTAAATCACAGCTAGCAACTAATTGACATCCAGCTGCATAAGCTGCACCGTGAACTTTAGCAATGACAGGTTTTCTTCCCTCAACTATTTGCATCATTAGTTTTGAACAAAGATTAAATAATTTTTGATATCTATTTTTTCCTTTTAGACTTTTCACTTCTTTCAAATTATGACCTGCACTAAAACCTTTACCTGCTCCCTCTAAAATGATTACTTTTGTTTTTTTATCTTTATCTAGTCTTCGAAAAACTTTAATTAGACTATTAAGATTTTGAAATGAAAGTGAATTATATGTTTTTGGCTCATTTATTGTAACAATAGCTATTCCACCAGTTAAATTTTTAACTTTTATGTTCATTAAAAATTCTATTTAAGCTTCCCTTCTTCCCTCATTTTAGCTCTAATTTTAGTAGCTGAAATTTTTTGAATTTCCTCAGGTAATACAATTTCCTCAATTTTATAACCAACACCCCTACCGTAGCAAATATTTGTAACATTTGGTACCAACATGATTTTAAATCTTCCTTCAAATTCTGGATTTAACCTTTCTTCAATATTTTTTTTTACTGTTTCGAAATCAAAAGGGTTATCATCTACACCTTGAACATCTCTAATTTGAATACAAACTTGACCCGTTTTTTTTACTATTTCTTTAAATAAAGTATAATGACCGTCGTGAAATGGTTGCCATCTTCCTAACATTTGGGCAGTTGGTTTTTTGTTGTCCCACTTGTAAGTCATTATCTAATCGCCTTTAATATTTTTGGTGCCCAATTTTTAGCATCTTGAGTTGTTACATGAAAGTCATACTTGTCGGGTTTAACAAACATTTTATTAGTATCGTCAAATCTTCCCTCTTTAATAGTATCAACCCAAATTATAAAATCAGCTGGAAATAGACTTCTTGCTTCAGGTGTAGGGCAAATAAAGTCTGCAACAACGTAACTTCCATCTTCCTTCATTTTTAATGCAAATTCAGCCATTCTCTTTGCTTGTCTTTTTCGTCCTTCTTCAGAAAAATCCCAATCATTTGCTTCTTTTCTCACTTCATCAGCGTTTAATCTTTTTGCATTAAGCATTGGAGCAAGCTCATTAGATAAAGTGGTTTTTCCTGATCCTGGCAATCCCATTATTAAAATTATTTTCATTTGATATTAAATTGACACCTTTTTCAAAAAATATAAAGATCTTATAATGAAATTTTCTCTTGAAATAGGCCCTCAAACGGATTTATCAACAGTCCCCCCTGTAAAAGATGTTTACATTACCATGCTGCCTGGTGGAGATTATAAAGAAACTGCTCAACAAGCGGTTGAGTTAGTCAAAAAAGGTTTTAATCCAGTTCCTCATTTTCCTGCAAGATCTATGCATGATGAAAAGCAGGTAAAAGATTATGTTTCAAGATGTAAAGATGGAGGTGTTAAACAAGCTTTAATAATTGGAGGGGGACGTGAACCTTTAGGAAAATTTGATAGCTCGTTTCAACTTTTAGAGACTGGTTATTTTGAGAAGATGACAATAGGAATTGCTGGACACCCAGAGGGGAGTCCTGATATATCCGATTCAGATTTAGAAAAAGCTATGATAGACAAAAAGCCTTATGCTGATTATATAGTAACTCAATGGTTATTAGATCCTCAGCCTATTATAGATTTTATATCTAAACAAAGCGTGCCAGTGCATGTGGGAATTACTGGGCCTCTAAAAATATCAAGCTTAATTAAATTTGCTAATATTGTTGGAGCAAAAAATTCCCTTAATTTTCTTAAATCTAATTTTACTAAGGCATTAGATTTATTGAGACCTAAAGACCCTAATGATTTAATTGGGAAAGTTAAATCGCATACTGATTTCTTCCACATTTATACATTCGGCGGCTTGAAGGAAACTAACAAGTGGTTGAAGGAGAATAGTTATGTCTAAAGAATTTGACTATACTAAACTAAAACATGTTACTTCTGTTGATCAATCAGATCGAAAAGTACCATACAATTTAAGACAAAGTGGACCAACTAAAGTTGAAATGTTAATTTCAACAAGGGTAAGAAAATCACCTTATTGGCATTTATCAATGCAGGCGGGTTGTTGGAGAGCGACTGTATACAATCGTATTTATCATCCAAGAGGATATGTAAAACCAGAAGACGGTGGGGCAATGGTTGAGTATGATGCAATTGTAAATCATGTAACAATGTGGAACGTTGCTGTTGAAAGACAAATCCAGGTTAAAGGTCCAGATGCTGAAAAATTTGTTGATTACGTAATAACAAGAGATGCAACAAAAATTTCACCAATGAGAGCTAGATATGTAATTTTATGTAACGCATATGGTGGGGTTTTAAATGATCCAATTCTATTAAGAATTTCAAAAGATGAATTTTGGTTTTCTTTATCAGACTCCGATATTGGAATGTACCTACAGGGTGTCAATGCAGATGGAAGATTTAATTGTACCATTGAGGAAATTGATGCATGTCCTGTTCAAATTCAAGGACCTAAATCAAAAGCACTTATGAAAGATTTATTAGGTGATCAAGTTGATTTAGAAAACATGCCTTTTTATGGTTTAGCAGAAGTTAAAGTTGCTGGAAGAAGTTGTGTAATATCTCAGTCAGGATTTTCAGGTGAAGCTGGTTACGAAATATACTTAAGAGATGCAACTTTATATGCTGATGAAATGTGGAATGCTGTACTAGAGGTAGGAAAAAAGCATCAACTAATGGTTATTGCGCCAGCA
>CACGWH010000005.1 GCA_902576765.1 uncultured Pelagibacteraceae bacterium | reverse complement strand
TGTTGGTATAAATCATAATAACATAATTCTAGATCCAGGTATTGGTTTTGGAAAAAATTTGAAACATAATATGAGTCTTATACATAACATTTCTATTTTTCATTCTCTTGGTTTTCCTATACTTGTGGGAAATTCAAGAAAAAGGTTTATCAAAGAATTATCAGGAAAAAATGATAGTAAATTTAGGACTGGAGGGACAATAGCATCATCAATTTATTTAATGATGCAAGGTGTACAAATTTTTAGAATTCATGATGTAAATGAAGTGACACAAGGATTAAAGATCTTTAATAAAATTATTAATAATTGATGACAAAAAAATATTTCGGCACAGACGGTATTAGGGGAGCTATAAATAGTAAAAATATTAATGGAGATATGTTTTTTAAA
This sequence comes from uncultured Pelagibacteraceae bacterium, assembly GCA_902576765.1. Taxonomy (GTDB): domain Bacteria; phylum Pseudomonadota; class Alphaproteobacteria; order Pelagibacterales; family Pelagibacteraceae; genus Pelagibacter. Next base: position 64,120 of record CACGWH010000005.1, on the reverse strand, counting down.
TTTGGTTTAGCAAGTGGAACATATTTTAAATCTCAAAAAAAAAGAAAACAAACTGCAATCATTGCAAAAGATACGAGATTATCTGGATATACTTTAGAACCAGCGCTTGTATCTGGATTAGCGTCGGCTGGAATGCATGTATATACTTTAGGACCTTTGCCAACAAACGGATTAGCGATGCTTACAAAAGTCATGAAGGCAAATATGGGTATAATGATCACTGCCTCTCACAATCCACACGATGATAATGGATTAAAATTGTTTGGTCCTGATGGAATGAAATTATCGGATAAGATAGAAAAAAAAATTGAAAGCTTGATTGACAAAAAAATTACAAAAAATTTATCAGAACCAGAAAAATTAGGAAGAGTAAAAAGGTTAGAAACTGGAACAAAAAATTACATTAAAATTTTAAAAAGAAATTTTACAAAAGAATTTAATTTAAGGGGACTAAGAATTGTAATCGACTGTGCAAATGGAGCAGGATATAAAGCTGGACCTGAATTATTAAAATCTTTGGGTGCAAAAGTCATTGCAATAGGTGTCAACCCAAATGGACTAAATATCAACAAAAATTGTGGTTCGATGTATCCTGAAAAAATTAAGTCTGCAGTAAAAAAATATAAAGCACATTTGGGCATTTCTTTAGATGGAGACGCTGACCGGATAATAATGTGTGATGAAAAAAGTAACATTATAGATGGTGATCAAATAATTGCTGCATTAGCTACAAGATGGAAAAATAAAAAAATGTTAAGAGGAGGTGTTGTTGGAACATTGATGTCTAATTATGGGTTAGAAAATTATTTAAAAAAAGAGAATATTAAATTTATACGAGCTAATGTCGGTGACAGGTATGTTAAAGAAAAAATGCAAAAAAATAAATTTAATTTAGGTGGTGAACAGTCGGGCCATATTATTTTGGGTAAATTTGCAACTACAGGAGATGGTTTACTTGTTGCACTAGAGTGTTTATTTGCGTTAAGAAAAGGAAAAAAAGCTAGTAAATTTTTTTATAAATATGAAAAAATACCTCAGATTTTAAAAAATATTGAAGTAAAGGACAAAAATATAATAAACAGACTAGAAATTAAAAAGTCGATTAAATTAGCAACTAAATTTATTAAAGGTCAAGGAAGAATTTTAGTAAGAAAGTCTGGGACAGAGTCAAAAATAAGAATAATGGGTGAAAGTGAGAACAAAAAACTTTTAACGAAATGTATAAATATTATTCAAAAAAAAATAAAATAATTTGAAACTTAAATCAAAAATTTTAATTATAGCAGGATCTGACTCATCAGGGGGAGCAGGTATACAGGCAGATATTAAAACAGCTACTTGTCTGGGTGTTTATTCGATGACAGCAGTTACAGCTGTTACGGTTCAAAATACAAAAGGAGTAAAATCAGTTATATCTATTCCAGCAAATGAAATTTATAATCAGATAATTTATACAACGAAAGACATTAAGCCCGATGCTATAAAAATCGGAATGTTACATTCCACACAAGTTATAAATAAGGTCTTTAAATCATTAAATAAAATTAAAGTAAAAAAAATTATCTTAGATCCCGTTATGATAGCCAAAGGAGGTTCTAAACTTATTACAGATGAAGCTATTCAATTAATGAAAAAAAAATTGCTCAAAAAAATTACTTTAATTACACCTAATATTCCAGAGGCAGAAATTTTAACTGGTATTAAAATAAATAGTAAAGATGATATGATTTTTGCTGCAAATAAGTTATTAAAATTTGGAGTTCCAAATGTTTTAATTAAAGGTGGTCATTCTAAATCAAAAAAAGTACACGATATTTTTGTGAATAAAAAAGAAATTAAGTTATTTTCTAGTAAAAGATTAATTACAAAAAATACCCATGGAACTGGCTGTACACTATCTAGTGCAATTACATCCTTTTTTTCATGTGGAAAAACATTAAAGAAATCTTGTGAGTTAGGAGTTAAATATGTAAATTCTGCAATATTAACTAACCCTAAAATTGGAAAAGGACATGGTCCAATAAATCATCTAAATTCGATTGAGCTAAAAAAGATATTTAAATAATGAAAAATATTGTGGTAGTAGGTTCGCAGTGGGGAGATGAAGGAAAAGGAAAAATTGTAGATTGGTTATCAGAACAAGCTGATGTTGTAATAAGATTTCAAGGTGGTCATAATGCAGGCCACACCTTAGTAATTGATGGTGTTACTTATAAGCTCCGATTACTTCCATCAGGGATTGTTAGAAAAAATAAAATTTCAATTATTGGAAATGGTGTAGTTGTAGATCCATGGGCTTTATTAGACGAAATAAAAGAAATAGGAGAAAAAGGTGTAGAAGTAAACTCTGAAAATTTTATGATCTCCGAAGCTGCAAATTTAATTTTGCCCTTTCATCGTGAAATGGATGAAATAAGAGAGGATGCTGCTGGAAAAAGTAAAATTGGAACTACAAGAAGAGGTATTGGACCCGCATATGAGGATAAAGTTGGAAGAAGATCAATTAGAGTCATGGATTTAAGATCAGAAAAAAATTTGGATCAACGTCTTGAAACTGTGTTATTGCACCATAATGCAATTAGAAAAGGATTAGGCAAAAAAATATTTGAAAAAAAACAACTTAAGGAAGACCTTTTAAAAATAGCTCCAGAAATTTTAAAATTTTCTGAACCAGTATGGTTGAAAATTGACAAATTTAAAAAACAAAAGAAAAAAATATTGTTTGAAGGTGCGCAAGGTATTCTGCTTGATGTTGATCATGGCACATATCCTTTTGTAACTTCATCGAACACAGTTGCTTCAAGTGCTGCAACTGGAACTGGATGTGGAATTAATTCGATTAATTATGTTTTAGGTATAACTAAGGCATATACCACTAGAGTAGGTGAGGGACCGTTTCCAACAGAACTATCAAACGAAATTGGTGAATTATTAGGCACAAGAGGCAAAGAATTTGGAACTGTAACTAGTCGAAAAAGAAGATGTGGATGGTTTGATGGTGTTCTAGTAAGACAAACTATCAAGGTTTCCGGTATAGATGCTATTGCTTTAACCAAACTTGATGTTTTGGATGAATTAGAAGAAATTAAAATGTGTGTAGAATACGATCTAGATGGAAAAAAAATAGACTATCTGCCTGCAGCTGTAGAAGATCAACTTAAGATCAAACCAATTTATAAAACATTTGAAGGTTGGAAAATCTCAACGAATGGGATTAGAAATATTGAAGATCTACCTGAAAATGCTAAAAAATATATCTTCGCAGTTGAGGATTTTATTGGAGCAAAGATATCCAGTATATCAACTAGCCCTGAGCGTGATGATACAATTTTAATAGAAAATCCTTTTGAAATTTAACTTACAGGAAGAAGATTTTTGGATTTAGCAAGTAAAAGCATATGCTTTTGTAATTTCTCGAATGCTTTGTTTTCAATCTGTCTCACTCTCTCTCGACTTATTTTATATTTTTTACTTAAGTCCTCTAGAGTAGTTGGATTATCATCTAATCTTCTTGAGTATAAAATTTCCCTTTCGCGATCATTTAAAACTTTGATTGAATTTTTTAGCAAGTCTTTTCTTTGTTCCATCTCCTCTTGATGAGCAAATTTTAAGTCATGATCTAATTCTTTATCCACCAACCAGTCTTGCCATTCATCACCATCTTCACCAACCTGAGCATTAAGAGAATATTCTTTTCCAGATAGTCTACGGTTCATCGAGACAACTTCTTCTTTACTTACATCTAATTTTTCAGCTATCTCATTTACATGTTCATTTCTCAAATCTCCCTCAGATTGAGGAGCAATTTGATTTTTTAATTTTTTAAGATTAAAAAATAATTTTTTTTGAGCAGTTGTAGTACCAATTTTTACCAAACTCCAAGATTTGAGAATATATTCTTGAATTGAAGCTTTGATCCACCACATTGCATAAGTAGCTAGTCTAAAACCTTTTTCAGGTTCAAATTTTTTAACAGCTTGCATAAGTCCAATATTACCTTCTGAAATCATTTCATTCACAGGTAATCCATAACCTTTGTAACCCATTGCAATTTTTGCAACTAATCTTAAATGACTTGTAACAAGTTTTTCTGCAGACTTTATATTACCTGTAGTTTTCCAATTTTTTGCAAGCATATATTCTTCCTCTGCATCAAGCATTGGAAATTTTTTAATTTGCTCGAGATATGCAGACAAACCACCCTCATTACTGAGGATAGGTAGATTGTTATTTATAGTTGAGCTCATAAACAGTTTATCTAATTAATATTAAAAATTTTTCAATGTTTTATTTACCTATATTTCTGAGTGTTTTTAGAATTATTTCAAGTTCATTAGGTAAAATTGAGTCAAAAATCATCTGTTTATTTTTCTTTGGATGTATAAAGCCCAACGTTTTAGCGTGCAGAAATTGTCTATTTAATTTGGTCAAAATTCTTTCTAATGATGGATCTATATCTTTGAATTTTTTAAATATTTTTTTATATTTATCATCACCAACTATACTATTACCTAAATAATTCATATGAACTCTTATTTGATGAGTTCGACCAGTTTCTAGTTTACACTCCAACAAACTAAAAGTTGGTATATTTTTATTTTCAAAAATTTCTACAGTTTTGTAATTTGTAATTGCTTTTTTCCCACTACTGTTGCTTACTTCCATCATTTGTCTATTCTTTGAACTTCTTTTAATGTAAGTTTCTATTTTACCTTGAGATGGTCTAACCTTACCCCAGATTAGTAATTGGTAAACTCTTTGGATTGTATGTTTATTAAATTGATTAGAGAGATGTTCGTGAGTTTGATTATTTTTTGCAATAACAATTAATCCAGATGTATTTTTATCAATTCTATGTACTATTCCAGGTCTTAGCTCACCTCCAATATTAGAAAAAGAATTTTTACTATAATTCATAAGTGCATTTACAATTGTATTATCAAAATTACCTGCACCAGGATGCATTACTATTCCAGAAGGTTTGTTTAAAACAATTAAATCTTTATCTTCAAATACTATATCCAAATTAAACTTGTAAGGTTTTAAGGAAGCCTTTTTTGGTTCAGGTATAATCAATTTTATTTCATCATTAAAAAAAATTTTTTTAGATGGATCATTTATTACCTTATTATTTATTTTTAATTTATTATCTAGAATAAGACTTTTAATTCGTGTTCGACTAATAATATCTTCTCTCTTTTTAATGAAAATATCAACACGGAGTTCATTTTCGGTCTTATCAACTGTCAAATTTATTTTTTTTTCCATAAAATGATATATTAATATGATATGCGCTTGTAGCTCAACTGGATAGAGCGCCTGACTTCGGATCAGGAGGTTCTGGGTTCGACTCCTAGCAGGCGCACCATTTATTCACCCATATTTATTAATGTTCCTTTTATTCTTGCTCTCAAAAAAGATAGATAAAACAATCCTATTCCAAAAATTAAATAAACTAAATTTAATAAATAAGCTTGTTTTATATTTTCATAATTTACTAAACCATTTATTAAAATATTTCTTGTTTCATCAAAAATGTAAACCAATGGCAAACCCTTTGCAATTAACTGAAAAAATTCAGGAAGAATTTCTATTGGATAGTAGATACAACCTAATGGAGCAAGTAAAAACAATGATGACCAAGCTATATTTTCAAAGGATGGTCCGAATCTCATTAAACCTGAGCTCACAAATAAACCTAATGTAATACCAAATATATATAAACTTAAAAATAATATTAGTAACGGAAAACCTAATTTTAAAATTGAAACTCCAAACAATGGAGATGTTAAAATAATTGCAGGCACCAGACCAATTAATGTCCTAATCAAAGCAGTAAAAATTAAAGATAATATTATTTCTTTAAGCTTTAAAGGAGCAATAAATAAATTTGTAAAATTTCTACTCCAGATTTCCTCTAAAAAAAGCATATTAAAACTAATACTTGATCTAAAAAGAATATCGTAAAGAATTGCGCATGTAAGAATTATTCCAAGTGTATTATTGTAATAATCACTATAGATTGAAAAAAATTTGGAAATAAAACCCCAAAGAATAATTTGTATTGTTGGCCAATAAATCAAATCCAAAACTCTTGGCAAAGAACTTTTTATCAGATAAAAATGCCTTAAAAAAAGACCATACATTTTATTTAGGTTCATATTAAATCTCTTGTAAGTTTTAAAAAAACTTCCTCCATATTTCTCCGTCCATGTTTTTTTATTAATTCCTCGGGGGTTCCTTGGTCAATAATAGATCCTTTGTTCATCATAAGAACCGATGAACATAATCTTTCAACTTCCGCCATGTTGTGTGAAGCAAGAAGAATAGAAGTTTTCTTTTCTTTTTGATACTCTTCCAAAAAACTTCTAACAAAATCTCCTGTTTCAGGATCTAGAGACGCAGTTGGTTCATCAAGAAGAAGAACTGAGGGATCATTAATAATAGATTTAGCCAGACTAACTCTATTTTTTTGACCAGAGGAAAGATCACCTGTTATTTTATTAATAAATTCATTAAGTCTTAATTTTTCACTAAGATAATCTATTTTATTTTCAAGTTCTTTTACATCGTAAAGTCTTCCATAAACTTCTAGATTTTGCTTTACAGTTAATTTTTTTGGTAGCTCAATATATGGTGAAATAAAATTTAATTCATTTAACAAGTCAACTCTTTGTTTTTCTATTTCAATGCCATTTATTAGAACCCTTCCTTTAGAAGGCTTAAGCAAACCAAGGATCATACCTATTGTTGTAGTTTTACCGCATCCATTAGGTCCAAGAATTCCAATGATTTCATTTTCATTTACTTTAAAAGAAATATTTCGAACTGCTTCTTTTAAGTCATATGATTTTGATAAGTTGATTATTTCAAGAGGAATAGTCATTAAAATTTTGAAGCCCTCATTAATCTATCATTTATAGTTTTGCCAAATCCTTTATTTGGGATTTTGCCTACAGCTATTGATTTATAATTATCTTTCTTTATTTTTCTTAAAATAGTGTAAAGATTTTTTGTAGCTTCTTTTAAATTGCCTTTTTTTGATAAAAAATAATAATTTGGTTTGTTAATTTTACTTTTTTTAATTAACAATAAAGCTTCATCTTTTTTAATTTCTTTAGCATTGAGTCTTATTGGAATTCCAGGTGAATAATGAATTCTTAATTGCCCAGGAGCTGAAATGTTGGAAGGATTTATCTTTATAGAAATTTTTTTCTTTAATATTTTTTGGATAACTTTAACTTCTAAACCACCCAATCTTAAAATTTTTGGTTTTTTTCTGAGATCTATAATTGTAGACTCAACTCCAACCGATGATCTCCCACCTTCAAGTATATACTTAATTTTTTTTCCAAAATCATCTTTTACATCTGAAGAAGTTACTGCACTAACTCTTGAGGAAATATTTGCACTAGGTGCTGCAATAGGAAATCTTAAATATTTTAACAAACTTCTTACTACAGGATGTTTTGGAAATCTCACAGCAAGAGTACTTTTTTTATTTGTTGCAATTTTCGAAATTTTTGATGTTTTTTTTTGATTTAAAATAAATGTTATTGGGCCAGGGCAAAATCTTTTATATAATTTTAGAAAATCACCATTTAAATCACAATCGCCCTTTAACTTTTTCAAATTATAATAATGAATAATTAGAGGATTATTTGTTGGTCTTTTTTTTAATTTAAATATTTTTTTACATGCTGAATCAGAATATGCATTCCCCGCAATACCGTAAACAGTTTCAGTGGGTATAGCAACACACTCTGATTTATTTAAGAGATTCTTCGCTTTTTTAATATTTGCAAGATTAATTTTCATGTATTATTTGAGAGTATTATATGAAAGATAAAAATTTACCAAATGATTATAATTCATTATCTCTTGAGGAATTAACCACTGAGGCAAATAAAATGATTGAAGAATTAGAAAATAAAAAGGATTTAGGAAACTCTTTAGACAATTATCAAAATTTAATTAAACTCAATAATATAATTGAAAAAAAATTTCAAAAAAACATTAAAGATATAAATGAAAAAACAAAAGTAAAGATATCCAAAATTATTAAAAAAAAATGATACAAAAAAAATTGAATAAAATTGCAAAAGACACAAATTTATTTTTAAAAAGATTTATTTCCAAACAAAAAAAAACAAATTTGATAATTGCAATGAAATATGGTCTGTTTTCTGGAGGAAAAAAAATAAGATCAAAAATTTTAATTGATGTTGGATCTCTATTTAAGTTAGATTATAAAACACTTATTATTATTGGTGCGGCAGTCGAATGTATTCATGCGTATTCATTAATACATGATGATTTACCTTGTATGGATGACGACACTATAAGAAGAGGCAAACCATCAACACATGTAAAATTTGGAGAGGCAACTGCAGTTTTAGCTGGAAATTCACTTTTAACAATGGCTTTTGAAATTTTAAGTCATAAAGACCTAGGAATTAATGAAAAAACTAAGATTGATTTAATTAATAAAATTTCTGAAAGCTCAGGTCATCTTGGAATTGCGGGAGGACAATATCTAGATTTAAATTATGAAAGAAAGAAAATTTCTCAAAGAAAGATTGAAGAGATGGAAATAAAAAAAACTGGAAGACTTTTTAGTTTTTGTTGTGCAGCACCATTAATAATTAAGAAAAAAAACAAAAATGACATTAAGAAATTTGAAAATATTGGTGCTGACATAGGTTTATTATTTCAGGTTGCAGATGATTTGATTGATTATAAAGGAAGTTTAATAGTTGCAGGAAAAAAAACTGGTAAGGATAAAAAAAAAGGAAAAGCAACTTTAATTAGTTTACTAGGATATAAAAATACTATTAAATATGCTAATAACTTAATTTTAAAAATTAATGGCAAATTAAAAAATTATGGGTCTAGATCGAGAAATTTGTCTGAAACATTAAACTATATTTTGAATAGAAACAAATGAAAAAAAAATATGAACTGTTAGATGAGATAAATTTTCCATCAGATTTAAAAAAGATACCTGAATCAAAACTAAAAAAAGTTGCTGATGAATTAAGAGAGGAAATGATTGATGCTGTATCAGTGACTGGTGGTCATTTGGGAGCAAGTCTTGGTGTTGTAGAATTAACTGTTGCTTTACATTATATTTTTAATACACCTAATGATAAGTTAATCTGGGATGTGGGTCATCAGTGTTATCCACATAAAATTTTAACTGGTAGAAAAGATAGAATAAGAACCCTAAGACAAGGAAATGGTCTTTCTGGTTTCACAAAAAGGTCAGAAAGTGAATATGATCCTTTTGGTGCTGCACATAGCTCAACATCTATTTCATCAGCACTAGGTATAGCAGAGGCAAATAAACTATCTAATAAATCAGACAATGTAATTGCAGTAATTGGTGACGGTGCAATCAGTGCAGGAATGGCATATGAAGCAATGAATAATGCCGGTGCTTCAAAAACTAAGATGATCGTAATTTTAAATGATAATGATATGTCAATTGCTCGGCCGGTAGGAGCAATGAGCACTTATTTAGCAAAAATCTTTTCAGGTAAGATTTATTTTAGTTTAAGAGAGACAATCAAATTAATTATGTCAGCCTTTTCAAAAAGATTTAGTGCAAAGGCAGGTAAAGCAGAGGATTTACTTAGATCAGCTGTTACAGGTGGAACTTTGTTTAGTTCACTAGGATTTTATTATATTGGCCCCATAGATGGTCATGATTTAAATTCACTAATTCCTATTTTAAAGAATGCTAAAGATTCTAAGCATGAGGGACCAATTTTAATACATATTAAAACAAAAAAAGGAAAAGGTTACACTTTTGCTGAGGAAGCAAAGGACCATTATCATGGAGTATCAAAATTTAATGTCAAAACTGGTGAACAACTAAAAAGTACAAGTAAATTACCATCATATACAAAGGTTTTCGCAAATACTTTAATTCAACATGCAAAAAAAGACAGTAAAATTGTAGCTATTACAGCTGCAATGCCTGATGGTACCGGTCTTGATATTTTTCGTAAAGAGTTCCCAGATAGAACTTTTGATGTTGGGATTGCAGAGCAACATGCAGTTACATTTGCAGCAGGTTTAGCTACCGAAAACTTTAAACCCTATGCAGCTATTTATTCTACTTTTCTTCAAAGAGCTTATGATCAAGTAGTCCATGATGTAGCAATTCAAAGTTTACCTGTTAGGTTTGCAATAGACAGAGCAGGACTTGTTGGGGCTGATGGACCAACACATGCTGGAAGTTTTGATACAACATATTTAACTACTTTACCAAATTTTATTGTTATGGCAGCAAGTGATGAAGCTGAGCTTGTAAGAATGATAAATACATCAACAGAGATTAATGATAGACCCTGCGCATTCAGATATCCAAGAGGCACAGGATTAGGTTCAATTTTGCCCTCAATAAACGAAAAAATTGAGATAGGAAAATCTAAAATTATCAAAGAGGGAAAAAAATTAGCTATCCTAAATTTTGGAGCAAGATTGAATGAGACTTTGAAGGCTGCTGAAAGTTTATCAAAAAAAGGTGTGCCAATAACAGTTGTTGATGCTAGATTTGCAAAACCTTTAGATGAAAATCTCATTTGGCAATTAGCTACAACTCATGAAGCGATTATGACTATTGAGGAGGGTTCAATCGGTGGATTTGGATCTCATGTGGTAAATTTTTTGACAAAAAAAGGGTTAATGGACTCTAATTTAAAATTTAGATCATTAACTTTACCAGATATTTTTATTGATCAAGATACTCCAGAGAAAATGTATAAAGTTGCAAATCTTGACTCAGTTTCAATTGAGGAGAAAGTTTTAGATTTACTAAACTCTAATATAGTTTTGAAAAAACAAAATTAAAAATTAACCACACTGAGCTTTATGTAGAAGATAATGATCTAATAGAACACACGATAACATTGCTTCACCTACAGGCACAGCTCTAATACCCACACACGGATCATGTCTACCTTTTACTGATATATTTGTATTCTTTCCAAACTTGTTAATTGTTTTTCTACTTTTTAAAATTGAGGAGGTTGGCTTTACAGCAAAAGAAACAATTATTTCTTGACCTGAGGAAATGCCCCCCCAGAATACCTCCAGCATTATTAGATTTAAACTTTGTTTTTTTTCTATTTTGAGAAATTTCATCTGAATTTTCCTCACCCGACAATTGTGCTGAGTTCATACCTGAACCAATATTAACTCCTTTTACAGCATTTATACTCATCATAGCTGATGCAATGTCTGAGTCTAATTTTGAGTATATAGGTGCACCTAATCCAGCAGGAATACCATTTGCTCTTACTTCAATTATTGCCCCACATGATGAGCCAGCTTTTCTAATGTTTAATAGATATTTTTCCCAAATTTTTAACATTGATTTATCTGGGCAAAAAAATGGGTTTTTAGAAATTATTTTATTATCCCATTTATTGGTATCACACCCTAATATTCCAAGTTGGGTTACAGCTCCGGTAATTTTAAATTTTTTTCCTAATTTATTTTCTAAAACTTTTTTTGCCACAGCACCCGCTGCAACTCTTGTAGCTGTTTCTCTAGCAGATGATCTACCACCACCTCTGTAGTCTCTTATTCCATATTTCTTAAAATATGTAAAATCAGCGTGTCCTGGTCTAAATTTATCTTTAATATCATTATAATCCTTTGTACGCATATCCTCATTGTAAATTATTAATGATATTGGAGTTCCAGTCGTTTTTCCTTCGAAAACTCCTGAAAGAATTTGAACTCTGTCACTTTCCTTTCTTTGAGTAGTAAATTTAGATTGCCCTGGTTTTCGTTTATTTAATTCTTTTTGAATATCAGCTTCTTTTAATGGTATTAGTGGTGGACACCCATCTATAATACACCCAATAGCTGGACCATGGGATTCTCCCCAAGTTGTAAAACGAAAAGACTTTCCAAAAGTATTAAATGACATTATTTATATTGTATAGATTATTTTGTTAAAATTATGAATCAAAAAAACTCACTTGGGCTTAATAAATGCTTCTTAGATCTAGATAATCCATTTGAACTATTTCAAAGATGGTTCGAGGAAGCTAAAAAAAAAGAAATTAATGATCCAAATGCTTTAGCACTTGGTACCGCAAATAAAGAGGGAATTCCCTCAGTAAGAATGGTTCTACTCAAAGGTCATAGTGAAAAAGGATTTGTTTTTTATACAAATTTAAACAGTCAGAAAGGAAATGAAATTAAAGAAAACCCAAATGCTACAATGTGCTTTCATTGGAAAAGTCTACTAAGACAAATAAGGATAGTTGGAACGTTGAAACAAGTAGATGATCAAACTGCCGATGAGTACTATAACTCTAGAGCATATGATAGCAGAATAGGTGCTTGGGCCTCAAAACAAAGCAGTATTCTCCAAACTAGAGATGAACTTTTAGATGCTTTAGAGAATTATAAAAAAAAATATAATGATAAAGATAATGTACCTAGACCAAGCCATTGGTCTGGTTGGAATTTAACACCTTCCACAATTGAATTTTGGTTAGATGGAGATAATAGAATACATGAAAGATTAAAGTATTCTTTAGATAAAAATGGTAGTTGGACAAAAAATCTTTTAAGTCCCTAAAAATCTCTTGACAAACTAAATGAAGTCAAATTTTCAAAAATATTTTTTTCATTACAGTCTTTAAATATTGATAATGAGTTTGACGCTAAATTTATATAATGATTTGCTTTTTGATAACATTTTTTAATAATTTCATATTGCTTAATTAAAGATAATGTATAATTAAAATCATTTTCATCTCTACTATCTTTTAAAAAAATACCTTTAAGACTTTCCTTTTCATGAAGATTTGCTCTTTGAAATAACAAGATTATTGGCAGAGTAATTTTTCCTTCATAAAAATCTTTGCCAATTTTTTTTCCAAATAATTTTGACTCTGAATTGTAATCTAAAGTATCATCAGCTATTTGAAAAGTTAATCCCAAATTCTTTCCATAAAATTCTAAAGCCTCTTTTTCTTTTGATGTCACATCTGACAGAATTGCACCAACTTTGGTAGCTGCAGCAAATAATTCAGCAGTTTTTGCAGAAATTATTCTTAAATAAGTTTCCTCTAACATATCCACCTCACCTCTATGTTGTAACTGTAGAACTTCACCTTGAGCAATTTTAGAAGAAGTTGAAGATAATAATTTTAAAACTTCAATATTTCCATCATCTACCATCATTTCAAAACACCTACTAAGTAAATAATCTCCAACTAAAACAGAAGAATGGTTATCCCAAACTTTGTTTAAAGTTTTTCTGCCTCTTCTAATAAATCCATTATCTATTACATCATCGTGCATTAAAGTTGCTGAGTGAATAAGTTCTACACAAGCAGCTAAATTTATATCCCTAGTCCCTTTTCCATATCCACATAATTTTGCAGAACCTAGAGTTAGTAAGGCCCTTAATCTTTTTCCACCCGTATCTAGATGATAGTTTGTCATTTTCTCAACTAAGTCTACATTGCTCTCTAATTTAGACTTAATTTTTTCTTCAACTAACATCAATTTGTCCTCAACTGAATTTTTTAGTTGAAAATATGAATTATTAATTTTGTTTTTTAATTGTATTACACTTCCCATTTATCGAGCAAATTAGTACAATAGGTTTCTATTGATACTTATCAATTGACGCACCTGAATCTTCAATTATAAGGTGTCTTTATATTCATAAAAAAATTCTATAAATATTAAAAATGTTCTCTTTATTTAAAAAGAAAAAAATTATTCCACATATAAAGCTAAGTGGTGTGATTGGAAATGTTGGTAAATTTAAACAAGGTATAGATTTTTCTGGTCAAGAGGAGATTATTTCAAAAGCTTTTTCAGTTAAAAAAGCACCATGTGTGGCTATTACAATAAACTCTCCTGGAGGTTCTCCTGTTCAATCTCATCTAATTTATAGTCTAATTAGACATCAGGCAAAAAAAAATAAAAAAAAAGTGATAGTTTTTGCTGAGGATGTAGCGGCTTCAGGTGGATATCTGATTGCATGTGCTGGTGATGAAATTTATGCAAACTCAAGCTCAATAATAGGCTCGATAGGAGTTATCTACTCTTCTTTTGGTTTTACAGAGTTGATAAAAAAGATAGGTGTCGAGAGAAGAGTGCATACTGCTGGGAAAAATAAAAGTACATTAGACCCATTTCTAGATGAAAAAAAAGAGGACATCGAAAGATTAAAAAATATCCAATTAGATTTACACAAAGATTTTATAGAAGTGGTCGAAAAAAGTAGGTCATCAAAACTGAAAAAATCTGATGTAGAATTATTTTCAGGCGAGTTTTGGTCAGGAAGAAAAGCTAAAGATCTTGGTTTGATAGATGAGATTGGAAATGCAAATCAGATATTAAGAGAAAGATTTGGAGAAGATATCATTATTAAAAAATTTGAAAAGTCAAAAAGTTGGCTTAGTAAAAAATTAGCGTCTTCAAATGACCATGTTGATCAATTAGCAAATATATTAGAGGAAAAATCAGTTTGGCAAAAATATGGCCTCTAATAGAAATAAAAAAAAACCAAAATTTCAAACTTTCCAAGATACAATTATTAATTTACAAAAGTTTTGGAGTAAAAATGGGTGTGTAATTTTACAACCTTATGATATGGAAGTTGGAGCTGGAACATTTCATCCAGCTACTACTTTAAGATCACTTGGGCCTAAGCCATGGAAAGCAGCCTATGTCCAACCTTCACGAAGACCCACAGATGGAAGATATGGAGATAACCCAAACAGACTTCAGCATTATTATCAATTTCAAGTTATAATTAAACCTTCTCCATTAAATATTAAAAAACTTTATTTAAATAGTTTGTCGGTAATAGGAATTAATCATAAAGACCATGATATTAGATTTGTTGAAGATGATTGGGAAAGTCCAACACTAGGAGCCGCAGGTCTTGGTTGGGAAGTATGGTGTGATGGAATGGAAATATCTCAATTTACATATTTTCAACAAATGGCAGGTTTTGAATGCAAACCTGTTTCAGTAGAAATAACTTACGGTCTTGAAAGAATTTGTATGTTTACCCAACAGAAAAAAAACGTTTATGATTTAGTTTGGAATAATGAAGGTATTGAATATAGAAAAGTTTTTCATCAATCAGAAAAAGAGTTTTCAGCTTATAACTTCGAGCATGCTAATACAGAAAATTTATTTAAGATATTTGATATGCATGAAGATGAGGCAAAATCATTAGTTGAAAAAGGAGTATCTTTACCTGCATATGACCAATGTTTGAAAGCAAGCCACATATTTAATGTATTAGATGCTCGTGGAGCTATCAGTGTTGCTCAAAGAGCTGAATATATAGGTCGAATAAGAGAAATCACAAAACAAGCTGCTGCAATTTGGGTAGAGACACAAACATAAAATGTCAGAATTTTTTTTAGAGTTATTTAGTGAGGAAATTCCTGCTGGGCTCCAGAAACATTTAAGAGAAAAAATTTTTGAGGATTTTAAAAATTTATTTGATGAAAAATCAATTAAATCAAAAAAAAGTTTTTCTTTTTCAACTCCAAACAGATTAGTTTTAGTCTTTGAAGGTTTAGATAAAAAAATCAAAATTAAATCTAAAGAGATAAGAGGTCCTAAAACTAGCGCTCCAGAACAAGCATTGGAAGGATTTTTGAGATCAAATAAAATTGACAAAAAGGATGTATTTAAAAAAAAAACTGAAAAGGATGAATTTTATTTTTACAAAACTTTGGCAACATCACTAAAAACACATGATTTACTCACTGAATTTATTCCAAAAATTTTAAGCAATTACCAATGGAAAAAGTCAATGAAATGGGGCGAATTTGATTTAAATTGGGGAAGACCATTAAAATCAATTTTATCAATATTTGATAAAAAAATTATAAGTTTCAAATTTCATCATTTAGTTTCCTCTAATCTGACTTTTTTAGATAAAGATTTTGAAGATAAAAAAAAATCTTTTGAAAATTTTAAGAAATATGAAAAATTTTTTGAAAATAATGGAATTATTATTAATCAAAATAAAAGATTAAAAATAATAAATAAATCTTTTTCAAAAATACTAGAAAAAAAAGGATTAAAAATTAATGAAAATCCTAAATTAATGGATGAGGTGATTAATTTAGTAGATAGCCCAAATGTTTTATTATGTAAGTTTGATAAGAAATTTTTATCAGTTCCTAAAGAGATTTTAACCTTAACAATGGAGTTTCATCAAAAATATTTTCCAACATTTAATGATAAAAATGAAATAACGAATGAGTTTTTGATTGTAACAAATAAAAAAGACCAAAAAGGACTTATTAAAATTGGCAATGAAAGAGTGGTTGATGCAAGATTAAGTGATGCTGAATTCTTTTGGAATAAAGATAAAACTCAAAATTTAGTTAAAAAGGTATCAGAATTAAAATCAATGAATTTTTTTAAAGGTCTAGGATCTTATTTCGATAAAGTTCAGCGAATGAGAAAAATTGGAGGATTGATATCAGATGAATTGTTAATTAGTAAAGAAAAAATAGAATTGACAGCATCAATTTGTAAGACTGATCTTACTTCAGATCTTGTAGGTGAATTTCCTGAACTCCAAGGACTTATGGGAGGGTATTTTTCTAAATATCAAGGATTTGATAAAGATATTTCTGTGGCCATTTCTGAGCAATATTTACCGATTGGCCTCAATTCGATGGTCCCAAAAAAACCATTCAGTATTGCGTTATCAATTACAGACAAAATTGATACCTTAGTTGGTTTTTTTGGTATAAATGAAAAACCCACAAGTTCAAAAGATCCATTAGCATTAAGGAGAATAGCTCTAGGTATTATAAGAACTACAATAGAAAACAAAAAAAATTTAAAAATAGATGATCTCTTGAATTATTCCTCACGTTTGTTCGAAGATCAAGGTTACAATCTTGATAACAAAGATTTACTAAAAGAATTAAACAATTTTTTAAAAGATAGATTTAGATACTATCTTAAAGAGAAAGAAATACGTTACGATATAATTGATGCTACTTTATCATCATTTTCATTAAATAAATTATTTTCATCTTTTGAAAAAGCAAAATGTCTTAACAAAGTAATTAATAGTCAAATTGGTATGGACATTAATTCGAGTTATAAGAGAGCTTCCAACATTTTAGATCATGAGATGAGGAATAATGAAATTGAAATAAATGATGAAACTGATCCTGGAATTTTTAAAAGTGATTTTGAAAAAAATTTATACAAAAAGATTAATGATATTAAGAAATATTTTTCTAATGTTCACAGCAATGAAAACTATGAGAAATCATTATTAATCCTTTCTGAAACTAAAAAAGAAGTTTTTGAATTTTTTGATAACGTAAAAGTTAATGAAGATAACGAAATTTTACGAAAAAACCGTTTGGAACTTATTAATATGTTATGTAAAACGTTTCAGAATTATATAAATTTTCAATTTTTAAAAGCCAATAATGAATAAGTTAATTTTAAACTTTAAGTCTAAAGATTCCAAAAAAATAAAAAATCCAAAAAACTTTTTAGGCGGCAAAGGTGCTAATTTATCTGAAATGGGTAGAATGGGTCTACCCGTGCCACCAGGATTTACCATATCCACGAAAGTTTGTGAAATATTTTTTAAGAATAAAAAAAAGTTAAATTCAAGATTAATTCATCAAATAAAGAAAGAACTAAAAGTAATAGAAAAAGATGTTTTTAAAAAATTTGGTGATTTAAAGAATCCACTCCTTTTATCAGTTAGATCAGGAGCTAGAGTATCAATGCCAGGTATGATGGATACAATTTTGAATCTTGGTTTAAATGATAAAACAGTCAATGCTCTAGCAAAAAAAACATCAAATGGAAGATTTGCTAAAGATAGCTATAGAAGATTTATTCAAATGTACGGAAATGTAGTTATGGGTGTTGAAAGCTATCATTTTGAGGAATTGATTGAAAATTATAAATTAACTAAAGGAGTTCTTTTAGATACAGATTTAGATGAAGATGATTGGGATGGATTAATAAAAGATTTTAAAAATGTTGTTAAAGAAAAATCTAAAAAAGATTTTCCTCAAGATGTTTTCCAGCAATTATTGGGTGCTATAAGCGCAGTGTTTTTATCTTGGGAAAGCAATCGTGCAAAAATTTATAGAAAAATAAACCAGATACCTTCTGAATGGGGAACAGCAGTAAATGTTCAATCTATGGTTTTTGGAAATATGGGAAATGATTGTGCAACAGGTGTTGTATTTACAAGAAATCCCTCAGATGGATCAAATGAAATTTATGGTGAATACCTAATTAATGCTCAAGGTGAAGATGTTGTAGCAGGAACTAGAACACCACAATACATAACTAACAAAGCAAAAAAAGATGCAAAAGTTAAAGAAGCATCAATGGAACAGTCGATGCCTAAAGTTTTTAAAGAGTTGTATAAAATTCTAAAGAAATTAGAAAAACATTATAAAGATATGCAAGACGTAGAGTTTACAGTTGAAAATAATAATCTTTGGATATTACAAACTCGGTCAGGCAAAAGAACCTCAAAATCAGCTGTAAAAATTGCAGTTGATATGGTTAAAGAAAATTTGATTTCAAAAAAAGATGCAATTTTAAGAATTGATCCCAATTCTCTAGACACATTATTACACCCAACGCTAGACGAAAAAAGTAAAATTGAGGTAATAGCAACTGGGCTTCCAGCATCTCCGGGAGCGGCCAGTGGTAAAGTAGTTTTTACTTCTGAAGAAGCTGAGAGATTGAATGATATGATGCAAGATACAATCTTAGTGCGAGTAGAGACATCACCTGAAGATATTCAAGGGATGCACGCAGCAAAAGGAATTTTGACTGCAAGAGGTGGAATGACTAGTCATGCTGCTGTAGTGGCAAGAGGAATGGGAAGGCCTTGTGTTTCGGGTTCGAGTGAAATTGATATTAATTATGAAAAAAAAACTTTCAAAACTCCATCAGTTGAAGTTAGAGAAGGAGATGTAATTACTATTGATGGATCTACTGGAAGAATAATTTTAGGTGAAGTACCTACTGTAAAACCAGAAATTTCAGGTGATTTCTCAAAATTAATGAGTTGGGCAGATAATATTAGAAAATTAAAAGTTAGAACGAACTCTGAAACTCCTATAGATACAAAAATAGCAAGGGATTTTGGCGCGGAGGGAATTGGTCTTTGTAGAACAGAACATATGTTTTTTGATGAAGAGAGAATTTTATCAGTTAGAGAAATGATTTTATCAAAAACTCAAGAAGATAGAGCTAAGGCACTTAGGAAACTTTTACCACATCAAAAAAAAGATTTTATGGAAATATTTAAGATCATGCATGGTCTGCCTGTCACAGTTAGATTACTTGATCCACCTTTACATGAATTTTTACCAAGATCAGAAAAAGAAATTTTTGAAGTTTCAAAAGTAGTTGAAACAGACTTAAATGATGTAAAAAGCAGAATTGACGAACTCCATGAACAAAATCCCATGTTAGGTCATAGAGGATGTAGATTAGGTATTTCATTTCCTGAAATTTATGAAATGCAATGTCGTGCAATTTTTGAAGCATTATCTGAGTTAAAAAAAAATAAACAAAAATTTGCATTTCCAGAAATTATGATTCCACTTGTCTCTACTGAGGCAGAGATAAAGATTATGAAAAATTTAGTCATTAGAGTAGCAGGGCAAGTAGAAAAAGAAAATAAAGTAAAAGTAGATTATCTTGTAGGCACAATGATTGAGCTACCTAGAGCAGCAATCAAAGCAAAAGAAATAGCAAAACATGCTGAATTTTTTAGTTTCGGAACAAATGATTTAACTCAAACAACTTTCGGAATTAGTCGTGATGATAGTGGAAAGTTTTTAAATGATTATATTGATAACAAGATTTTTTCTATTGATCCTTTCGTATCAATTGATGAAGGAGTTGAGGACTTAATTGAAATCGCAGTTTATAAAGGAAAAAAACAAAACAAGGAAATAAAACTGGGTATTTGTGGTGAACACGGAGGTGATCCAAAAAGTATAAAATTTTGTTCAAAGGTAGGTTTAAATTATGTTTCTTGTTCACCTTATAGAGTTCCGATTGCAAGATTAGCAGCCGCACAAGCTGAATTATACAAAGATTAGGTGCAAAGGTTTTTTATTACCTATCTAATGAAAATATAATTAAATGTTTTACTAAATTTTCCATCATCTAAAGAAAGTTCTTTATTTTGTTTTTTATGAAGTATTTTAAATTTATTTTTTTTCATGATATCTAATACTTTATTTAATTGATCATTAAAATTTTCATTTATTTCTATTGATAAGCTTTTTATTCTACTATCACTCAAATATTGATCTGCACCCTCAAGAATTAAATGTTCAATTCCATCAACATCGATTTTAATATAGTTAGGAACCTTAAGAATTTTATTATTAATTAAATAATTAATTGATGTTCCATATAAATTATACTTCATCTTACTTTCAAATTTTTTTCCTTCAAAATTAAATCTTTCTCCAAAAGAGTTAAGTGCTCCTCCTTCAATGAAGTCACCCTCGTTCATAATTTGAAACGAGTTCTGTTTATTAGTAAGAGGTATGGGGAATAGTTTAATATTATTTTCTAAATTATTAATTGAGATATTCCTAGTAAATATTCTTAAATTTGAACTTGATGGTTCAAAAGATATCGTCTCAGAATGTTTATTCTTTAGAGTATTATAGATAGAGTAAAGTCCTATATTTGCACCAATATCCCAAAAGATTATTTTTTCATCTTTATCAAAACTATCAATCCACTCTAATGTTTCTGGCTCAGAGTTAAAAAAATTAACTACTCTTGAATATGTGAGTTCATTAGGAGTAAAAAAGTTTATTTTTTTTCCCAATATATTTTTACTTTTATAAGTTTTCCTGATCAGGAGTCCATTTAAATAAACAATAAATGTTTTATTGATTGTTTTTTTTAAAATAAAATCAATAAATTCTATTAATTTAAATATTATAAATGAAAATTTTTTAATCAAAAGTATAGTTTAAAATAATTATATAAGTGAGGGTTTAACCTCCATCTTAAATTACCTAGAATGTAGCTTTTTTTCTCTATTTCGTAAACTTTTTTAATTTGTGTAGTCATCAAATTGTAAACTAAAGCAATTCTATCTGAAATATTATTACCTTCATATGAATGCCAACTCTCCCTTTCTCTTCTTGAAAAAAATAATGAACGATTTCGTTTCCACTCGATGGTATGTTTATTATTACCTTGTTTATCATCATATAAAATTGTGCCAGTGTTTATCTTAGGACTTAAATAAATTACTCCACTCAATATTTTGTTCGGGGTATCATCATGGATTGGAAATCTATAATTTTTACCTGTTTTGATAATTGTAAAATCAGAATACTCATAAAGTTGGGATTTTTCATAATTCAATTCCTCTAAAATCTTGAATGCTTTCGCATGATAATTTTTATGTAAACCTTTTATTATTTCTTGGTCTAAAGAGTTTGTTATAATCTTATTATCTCTGTCTATCTCATTGTGGTAAATTTTTATCGAATTTTGTGAAATTTCGTCGAGTTTAATAGAATTTAATTTAATAAAATCATCCTCATTTAAAAAGTTATCTATGATTTTATATTTAAACATAATTTTTATTTTTAGGGGCGTTCTGTTGCCAGGTGCCCCAAACCCCGTTTACTTAATTAACGAAGTTAATTAAGCAGCAAGTGCGTAACTTTCGTTAGCAATTATAAATTAGCCCTTTACGGAGGAACAATTCCGAACGAAAGAATAGCCTTTAGTCACCCGTCGAATCTAGTTCACCCCCATAAGTTGTAAATGGTGGAGGTGGTGGGTACTGCCCCCACGTCCGCAATGGTTATTACGAAATTCGTTTATCGTCATAGTTGGAAAACCAACTTTATTAATATAAAAGTAATTACTAAAGATTCAATAACAATCATGAAATTAACTAAAGAACAACAAGAAGAAATCAAATTTCAACAATCACAGATCAGTAATACTAAAAGAGTTGTATCCCCTGAGTTAGAAAAAGTTTTATATGAAGCAATACCTGCTTTAGATCACGGTTTTGTCAGAGTAGTCGATTATATGGGTGATGACACCTCAATAGTTCAAGCTGCAAGAGTTTCATATGGAAAAGGTACTAAACAGGTTTCTACGGATTCGGGACTAATAAAATATTTGATGCGTCATTGGCACAGCACTCCATTTGAAATGTGTGAGATCAAATATCATATCAAATTACCAATATTTATTGCTAGACAATGGATTAGACATAGAACAGCGAACGTAAATGAATATTCTGCAAGATATTCAATTTTGGATAAAGAATTTTATTTGCCAAAAACTGAAAATTTAGCTGCTCAATCTCAGACCAATAGACAAGGCAGAGGAGATGTATTGGAGGGAAAACAAGCGCAAGAAGTTTTAGAACTGTTAAAAAGTGACGCTGAAAGAACTTATGCAAATTATGAAACAATGCTAAATGAAAAATATGATGGCTCAACTATTGATGAAAATAAAAAAGGCTTAGCAAGGGAATTGGCTAGAATGAATTTAACTTTAAATACTTATACACAGTGGTATTGGAAAACTGATCTTTTAAATTTAATGAATTTTTTAAGATTAAGAGCAGATAGTCATGCTCAATATGAAATAAGAGTTTATGCAGATATAATGTTAGATACATTAAAAAAGTGGGTTCCAATTACTTATGATGCGTTTATGGATTACAGAGTAGGTGGAACAGAAGTTTCTGCAAAAGGTAAAGTAGTTCTTCAAAAACTTATTAAAGGTGAGGAAATATCATTAGAAAATTCTGGATTATCAAAAAGAGAATGGAATGAACTCATGACAGCTTTTGAATTAAAAAGTAAAATTATTTAATAACTCAAAAGATATAAGAAAATTTTTTATTAATAGTAATTATCTCAATGGAATATTTAATAAAAAGAGATTTAAAATTAATTAATCTAGTTCCTATAGCATCTTTATTTTTAATATTAATTTTATACATATTATCAGTTTTGGAATTTAAAATATCCTTAGCAGAATATGTTTTAATAGAAAATTTGATTAATTATCAAGGTGGTTTTGTAAGAAGAGGTTTGCTAGGAGATATAATATTTAAGCTTAATTACTACACTGGAGTAAATCATATTAAGATAATTATTTGTATTTATTTAAGCGCATATTTTCTATTCATAATTTTATTTTATAAAATTCTAGAAAAGATTTGGGCGATAAATCCATATTTATTTTTATTTATTTTTATAAGTCCAAGTACTCTTTTCTTTCCACTATTTGATTTTAATGCTCTTTTTAGGAAAGAAATATTTTTTTTTATAGTTTTTTTTTATCATGTTTGTATTGCGCAGCAAACTATTCAAAAAAAAAATCAGTAAATTTTTATAAAAAACAATTTTTATTTATTATATTGCCAGGTTTGATAATTAGTTTGTTAATACATGAATTTCAATTTTTTTTAATTTTTTTTCATATATTTATAAATTTATTTATTTTAAGATATAAAGATAATAAAAAATTTTTTTTATCATATTTTATATTATTCCTAATATTTTTATTTTTTTTATTTCCTGAATCACTAGGAACTATAGATAAAATCAATTATTCTTTGGAAAAATTTTTACCTGGAATAAGTGAAAAGTATACACCTGTAACAATACTTACTGGAAACATCAATTTACAATTAGGCCAGACTTTGGTATTATTTAAAAATTCCAATTTTTCTCAATTATTTCAATTGTTATTTATATTTATTTTTTCTATTCCTATTTATTTATTGGTATTTTTTACCCTTATAAAAAAGAATGCATTTATTGACAATTATCGCAAAGGTTTAATTATTTTATTAAATGTTTTTTCTTTTTTCATTTTAATCTTCTTTATTATTTTGTCTTTTGATTATGGAAGATTATTTCATATATTTCTTATTCACATGATTGGATTTTATTTATTTTTACCTCATGAAAATTACAAGATATCTAAATCAACTTTAATTGATAAATTTAAATATTCATTTTTTATTATATCATATTTTATATTATTTTATTTACCACCTGCTCATATTGTTGGAAATAAAGGTTCAATATTTGATAAACTCAATAATGGATTATTTTTATTTTTAAAATAATTTTTAATTAGAAAAATCTTTTTTAATTTTGTTAGCGATATTTAGATAAATTTTTGAAATTTGATTTTCTGGATTACTTTCGACTATAGGTTTTCCTTTGTCACCTAATTTTCCAACTTCAGGATCAATTGGTATTTCGCCTAAAAATTCTTTATTAAATTCATCAGCTGTTTTCTTCACTCCACCTTCTCCAAAAATAGAATATTTTTTTCCATCATCACCAATAAAAAAACTCATGTTATCAATTAAACCTAAAATTTTTACACCAAGTTTATCAAACATCTTGATACCTCTTTTAACATCTAATAGAGCAACTTCTTGAGGGGTTGATACTATTATTGCTCCATCCATTTTGATTTCCTGTGAAAACGTGAGCTGGGTATCTCCTGTTCCTGGTGGCATGTCAACTATAATGAAGTCTAAATCTTTCCAATTTACTTTTTGAGTGAAAGTTTTAATTGCACTTGTTACCATAGGTCCACGCCAAATCATGGGCGTTTGTTGATCAGTTAAAAAACCAATAGACATACATTGAATATCGTACTTAATTATGGGATCTAATTTTTGACCATCACTTTTTGGCTTTTCCTCAATCCCAAACATTTTAGGTATTGATGGACCATAAATGTCAGCATCCAATAATCCAACTTTACAACCAGTTTGTTTTAAAGCTAAAGCAAGGTTAGTTGCAAAAGTCGATTTTCCAACCCCACCTTTTGCACTTGAAATAGCAATGGTATACCTTGTTCCGAGAATTGGATTCTTTTTAAAAACCTTTGGTTCAACCCTCTTTTTCATTGCGGCACTAAGTTCAGGCTTTTTATCTGTCATAAATTGATCTTAACTTGTTTTTAAAGAATTAGACACTATATAGATAGTGTATGTCTGACGATTTTCAACAAAGAGGAGGAAGCCCTTGGGGATCACCCCCAGGAGGTGGCAGTGGCAATGGATCTGGAAGAGGACCAACACCCCCGGATGTCGATAAAATTATAAAAGAGTTTCAAGAAAAGATTAAAAAATTTCTACCTGGTGGTAGTTCATCAGGAGGTAAACAAGCTATTTTAGTTTTAATAATTTTAGGTTTTGTATGGCTTGCAAGTGGTCTTTACAGAGTTTTACCAGATGAACAAGGTGTAGTTTTAAGATTTGGAAAATTTGTGAAAACTACTCAACCAGGATTGAATTATCACATTCCTTTCCCTGTTGAGTCAGTGCTAACACCCAAGGTTACAAAAGTTAATAGAATAGATATTGGTTTTAGGTCTGAGAGAGATAGTGGATTTTCCTCTTCAGGTGGAGTCGCAGATGTACCGCAAGAAAGTTTAATGCTTACTGGTGACGAAAACATTGTGAACATCGATTTTTCTGTTTTTTGGGTAATTAAAGATGCGGGAAATTTTTTATTTAAAATTCAAGATCCTGAAGGAACCGTAAAAGCTGCAGCAGAAACAGCAATGAGAGAGGTAATAGCAAGATCAGATATTCAACCAATTTTAACAGAAGGTAGATCAGTAATTGAAACTGACACACAAGAAATTATTCAAAAAATTTTAGATGAGTACACTAGTGGTATTCAAATTACACAAGTACAAACTCAGAAAGCAGATCCACCAGATCAAGTTATTGACGCATTTAGAGATGTTCAAGCAGCAAGAGCTGATATGGAAAGATCAAAAAATGAAGCTGAAGCTTATGCAAATGACGTAATACCAAGAGCTCGAGGAGAAGCTGCAAAAATTTTGCAAGCAGCTGAAGCTTATAAAAAAGAAGTTGTAGCCAAAGCAGAGGGTGAAGCTAGTAGATTTTTAGCAATTTATAATGAATATAAAAATGCAAAATCTGTAACTCAAGAAAGAATGTATCTAGAAACAATGGAAAAAGTTCTTGCAGATATTGATAAAGTCATAATAGAGAAAAATGCGGGTTCAGGAGTAGTTCCATATCTACCATTACCTGAATTACAAAAAAAGAAAGCGATTAACTAAAATGAATGCAGGAAAAATTATAGCTGGAATAATTGTTGCGATAGCTGCGACGGTTTTTTTTTCAATATTTATCGTAAAAGAAGTTAATCAAGCAATTGTACTTCAATTTGGTGACCCAAAAAGAATAATTTTAAAACCAGGATTAAATTTTAAAATCCCTTTCATTCAAAATGTAGTTTATTTGGATAAAAGAATTTTAAATTTAGATACACCACCAGAGGAAGTTATTGCATCAGATCAAAAAAGATTAATTGTGGATGCTTTTGCAAGATTTCAAATTGTAGATCCTCTTAAATTTTATATATCAGTTGGAAATGAAAGAGTAGCAAGATCAAGATTAGCAACAATTATAAATTCAAGAATCAGAAATGTTTTAGGTCAACAAGAATTACAAACTCTTCTTTCAGAGGATAGAACAAAGCAAATGGCTTTAATACAAGAAGGTGTAAATACTGAAGCAGAAAATTTTGGAATTAAGATTGTTGATGTAAGAATTAAAAGAGCTGATCTTCCTCAGGCAAACAGTGATGCTATTTTTAGAAGAATGCAGACCGAAAGGGAAAGAGAAGCCAAAGAGTTTAGAGCACGTGGTGCAGAGATGGCAGTTACTATTACTTCAACAGCAGATAAAGAAGTGACAGTAATTTTAGCAGATGCTCAAAAGAAATCAGAAATTATGAAAGGTGAAGGAGATGGTCAAAGAAATAAAATTTTTGCTGATGCTTTTGGTCAAGATCCTGAATTTTTTGCATTCTATAGAGCCATGCAAGCTTATGAAAAAGCATTAATCGGAGGAGAAACATCTCTTATATTATCACCTGACAGTGAATTCTTTAAATTCTTTGGAAATATAAAACCTCAAACAGAGTAAACTTTCATGAAAGAATTGATCATTGCATTTGGTCTATTCTTATTTATTGAGGGTATTTTGTATGCCATATTTCCAGCAAAAATGAAAAGTATGTTAAAAAAACTTGAATTAATAAGCGATGGTCAGCTAAGAATTGGTGGATTAATTTTTATGATTATAGGATTTGTAATTATATATTTTAAAATGAATTAATATGAGAAAAGTTAAGTCATTATTATTATTTTTTATTTTTACTCTAAGTTTATCCAATAGTTCTAACTCTCAGAGTGTTCCAGCATCATTTGCTGATTTAGCTGAAAGATTAATGCCTTCAGTAGTTAATATCTCAACAACTACTACCATTACTACTCGTTCAAATCCTTTTCCTTTTCAATTTCCTCCAGGATCACCATTTGAAGATATGTTTAGAGAGTTTGGTGTACCACAAGAAAGACAATCGTCTGCTCTTGGTTCAGGATTTATTATTGATGAAAAAGGTGTGGTTGTTACTAATAATCATGTCATTACAGATGCAGAAGATATTATTGTTCGAGTAAATGGCGACAAAGAGTTTAAAGCAAAAGTTATAGGTGCAGATCCTCTTTCTGATATTGCTGTTCTACAATTAGAGACAACAGAAAAGTTTGTGCCAGTAAAATTTGGTGACTCAGACAAGGCTCGAATTGGTGATTGGGTTATAGCAATAGGAAATCCATTTGGATTAGGAGGAACAGTGACTTCAGGAATTATTTCTGCACGAAATCGTTCAATTGGATTATCAAGATATGAGGATTATATTCAAACTGATGCTTCAATAAATTCTGGAAATTCAGGTGGACCTTTGTTTGATATGAACGGAGATGTAATAGGAATTAATACTGCTATTTTAGGTCGAAGCGGCTCTATTGGAATTGGTTTTTCAATACCATCTAACAGCGCAAAAATTGTTATTGATCAGTTAATTGAATTTGGTGAAACTAAAAGAGGATGGCTTGGTGTTAGAATACAAGATGTAACAAAAGAGATTGCTGAAGTTGAAAATCTGGATGAACCTAGAGGAGCACTTGTAGCTAGTGTAGCGCCTAATAGTCCATCAGAAAAAGCAGGCGTAAAAGCGGGCGATATAATTCTAGAATTTAATGGAGAGAAAATTCAAGAGATGAAAGAGCTTCCAATAATAGTTGCAAGAACTGAAGTTGGAAAAAAAGTAAAAGTTAAAATTTGGAGAAATAAAAAAGAAATAATTAAGACAATTACACTTGGAAGACTTGAAACTTCAGAGGATTTCAAAGTTGCTGAAAAAAATACCCCATTAAAAGAAGAAAGAATTGAAAAACTCAAAATAACAGTTAAGCAACTGTCTAAAGAAGATATTAAGACCAGAAATCTACCAAATCAAACTTCTGGTTTAGTTATAACTCAAATAGATAGCGATAGTCCTTTAAATAATACAATTGAGTTAAATAGTATAATTTTAGAGGCGCAAAAGAAAAAAATAAGAAATTCAAATGATTTAAATCAAATGGTTGAACAAGTTTTAAAAAGCAATCAAAAGACTATTCTATTAGTAATTTATAACAGCCAAAATCAAAGAAGATATATTGGTGTTAAATTAGACTGATTCATGGATTTAAAATCCAAAATTATTTTAATTTATGGTCCAACAGCATCTGGTAAATCTAAATTTGCATTAAATCTTGCTAAAAAGATCAATGGCGAAATTATTAATGCAGATAGTATGCAAGTATATAAGGAACTAAAGATTCTATCAGCAAGACCATATCAAAAAGATTATAAAAAAATACGACATCATTTATATGGATTTCAAAATGTAAAAAAAAAATTTTCAACTGGTCATTGGTTGAAACTTGCAAACAAGAAAATTTTAGAGATTAGAAAAAGAAAAAAAATACCTATTCTGGTTGGAGGAACTGGCTTATATTTCAAGGCTTTGACAGAGGGCTTAGTAAAAATTCCTAATATTCCCAATGAATATAGAAATCAAGTAAGATCTTTGCATAAAAAAAATTGGACCAAGAAAGTTTTATTCAAAATTAATTAAACTAGATCCCCTAATCAAAAAAAAATTAAATCTCACAGACTCACAAAGAGTAATGCGAGCTTTTGAAATTAAATTATTCACAAAAAGATCTATGTATGAATGGTTTAAAAATACAAAATCAAATTATGAAAAAAAGGACTTTTATAAAATTTATATTGATTATCCAAGGGATGAGTTAATTAAACAAATTAGTTTTAGAACTAGTCAAATGATTGGTGAGGGAGCAATTTTAGAGGCTAAAAGATTTCTCAAGCTCAAAGTTCCAAAAAACAAGACTGCATCAAAAGCTATTGGTCTAAATGAGATAAGTGAATTTCTTAACAAAAAAATTCAAATTTCAGAGTTAATTGAAAAAATATCAATAAAGACTAGACAATATGCCAAAAGACAGACGACATGGGGTAGAGGTCACATGTCAGATTGGAACAAAATAAAGTCAAAAAGCCTAAATCAGTTTTTAAAAAAAATTTAGAAATTTTAGAGTAGTTCTTGACCAATTAGCACAACTTCAGCTAGATTGGATGAATGTCTAAATTATATACAGGAGCTGAAATTGTATTCAAATGTCTTGAGGATCAAGATGTTGAATTTATTTTTGGATATCCTGGAGGAGCTGTACTTCCAATTTATGATGAATTAAAAAATCATTCTTCAATAAAACATATTTTAGTTAGACATGAACAAGGAGCGGGACATGCTGCAGAAGGCTATGCCAGGTCATCTGGCAAACCTGGAGTAGTTTTAGTGACCTCTGGTCCCGGAGCAACCAATGTTGTCACAGCTTTAACAGATGCGTATATGGACTCTGTTCCTTTAGTTTGTATTTCTGGACAAGTACCAACTCATTTAATTGGTACTGATGCTTTTCAAGAATGCGACACCACCGGGATTACTAGACCATGCACCAAACATAATTGGTTAGTAAAAGATATTAAAGATTTATCAAACATAATTCATGAGGCTTTTAAAGTTGCAACAACTGGAAGGCCAGGCCCAGTGTTGGTTGATATACCAAAAGATATTCAGTTTGCAAAAATAGGGTATTCAAAACCAAAACCTATAAAAAAATTGAACGGCAAGTCATTAAATTATTTTTCTCAGAAAGATGTAGATAAATTAATTGATTTGATGAACAAATCAAAAAAACCGATCATTTATTCTGGTGGAGGTGTTATAAATTCTGGTCCTGAAGCCAGTGAAGTCTTAAGAGAGCTTGTTCAATTAACTGGTTTTCCGATAACATCCACCCTACAAGGTCTTGGAGCTTATCCTGGTGATGATAATCAATTTTTAGGAATGTTAGGAATGCATGGAACTTACGAGGCAAATAATGCTATGCATGATTGTGATCTTTTAATCAATATTGGGGCAAGATTTGATGATAGGATAACTGGAAAGATTGATGAGTTTTCACCTAAATCAAAAAAAGTTCATATTGATATTGATCCTTCGTCGATAAACAAAATTATAAAAGTAGATTTAGCTTTAGTTGGAGATGTTAAAGATGTTTTAAAAGGTATCAATAAAACATTTAAAAAGAAAAATAGTGATTTTAAAAAATCAAATAAACAAAAAATATCTAAATGGTGGGAGCAAATTCAAAAATGGAGAACAAAGAACTCTTTACACTTTAATAACAGCGATGAAACAATAAAACCACAACATGCTGTTCAAAGGCTTTATGAGTTGACAAAAGATAAAGATACATTCATTACTACTGAGGTTGGTCAGCATCAAATGTGGGCAGCTCAACACTATAAATTTAATAAACCTAATCGTTGGATGACCTCTGGTGGATTAGGCACAATGGGTTATGGGCTACCAGCTGCAGTGGGTGTTCAAATAGCTCATCCCAAAAAATTAGTTATTGATATAGCTGGTGAAGCATCTGTTTTGATGACTATGCAAGAAATGTCAACTGCCGTTCAATACAACTTACCAATTAAGATTTTTATTCTAAATAATCAATATATGGGAATGGTAAGACAATGGCAGGAATTATTACATGAAAAAAATTACTCAGAGAGTTATTCTGAGGCATTACCTGATTTTATAAAACTTGCGGAAGCTTACGGATGTAAAGGTATTAAAGCTGATAATCCAAATGAACTTGATGAAAAAATTAAGGAAATGGTTCAGTTTGATGGTCCTGTCATTTTCGATTGTCGTGTAGATCCAAATGAAAATTGTTTTCCAATGATACCATCAGGAAAACCTCATAATCAAATGATATTAGGTCCAACTGATAAAGAGGAAAATAAAATTACTGGAAAAGGCAAAGCATTAGTTTAATCATGGCAAATCCAAAATCAGCTTATAGTGTCTCAACAAAAAAAGAAAAATCGGATACACATATAATTGTGGTGTGGGTTGACAATGAAGCAGGAGTATTAGCAAGAGTAGTTGGTTTATTTTCTGGAAGAGGTTACAATATTGAATCATTGGCTGTTGCTGAAGTTGATGCAAAAAAAAATATATCTAGAATTACGATTGTAACTACTGGTACGCCACAAGTAATTGATCAAATCAAACTTCAGCTAAAGAAACTTGTACCAGTTCATAAAGTTGCTGATTTTAAAAGAGATGATAGGGGTGTGATTTTTAAAGAAATGGCCTTATTTAAAGTTGTAGGCAATACATCAAAAATAAAAAAAGCTATTAATGCTTGTAAAAAATATAATGCTGTAATATTGGATAAAACAAAAAAATCTAATGTTATTCAAATTACTGCACTTAGAAGAGAAATTGATAAAATGGCAAAAAATTTAAAAAAATTTGGACTAGTAAGCATATCTAGAACAGGTGCTGTTGCTATGACGAGGGGAGATAAAGTATTTAATTAATTAGGAGATAACTATGAAAATGTTTTATGAAAAAGATACAGATGTAAATCTAATTAAAGATAAAAAAATTGCTATTTTTGGCTATGGAAGCCAAGGCCATGCGCATGCATTAAATTTAAAAGATAGTGGAGTAAAAGAAGTTGTTGTTGCATTGAGAGATGGATCATCAAGTATTCCAAAAGCAGAGTCAAAAGGTTTAAAGGTAATGAATTTATCTGATGCTGCTGAGTGGGCTGATGTTGTTATGATTTTAACTCCAGACGAATTACAAGCAGAAATTTATAAAAATCATATTGATCAAAGAATTAGACCAGGTACAAGCATTGCATTTGCCCATGGTTTAAATGTTCATTATGATTTGATTAAAGCTAGAAAAGATTTAGATGTTTTTATGGTTGCTCCTAAAGGACCTGGGCATTTAGTTAGAAGTGAATATGAGAAAGGTGGTGGAGTACCATGTTTATTTGCTGTTCACCAAAATGGATCAGGAAAAGCAAGAGATCTTGCTATGTCTTATGCCTCTGCAGTAGGTGGTGGAAGATCTGGAATTATTGAAACAACTTTTAAAGATGAAGTTGAAACAGATTTATTTGGCGAACAAACTGTTTTATGTGGAGGACTTGTTGAGTTAATCAAAAATGGATATGAGACATTAGTGGAAGCAGGTTACGAACCTGAAATGGCATATTTTGAAACTGTCCATGAAGTAAAATTGATTGTAGACTTAATTTACGAAGGTGGAATAGCCAACATGAATTACTCCATTTCAAACACAGCTGAATATGGTGAATATGAATCCGGACCAAGAGTGGTAAATAAAGAGGAAACAAAAAAAAGAATGAAAGAAGTATTAGCAGATATCCAATCTGGAAAATTTACAAAGCAATGGATGGATGAATGTAAAAATGGTCAAAAAAACTTTCTTGCTACAAGAGCAAAATTAGCCGAACATCCAGTGGAAAAAGTTGGTGCAAATCTTAGAGCAATGATGCCATGGATTGGAAAAAAGAAACTGGTTGATAGCGATAAGGGCTAGATTTAAGTTTTAAATTCATAAATATTTTGCAATTTCTAATAGAGATTGTATTATAGATCTTCCAAATTTTATTAGTTATGGCCGATAAAGATAAAGTTTTTATATTTGATACTACGATGCGTGATGGTGAGCAGTCACCAGGTGCATCTATGAGTCTTGAAGAAAAAATTCAAATTTCAAGAGTCTTCGATGAATTAGGTATTGATATTATTGAAGCAGGATTTCCAATTGCTTCTCCAGGGGATTTTGAGGCGGTATCAGCAATTAGTAAAGTTTTAAAAAAATCTATTCCTTGTGGATTAGCTAGACACTCAAAAAAAGATATTGATAGATGTTATGAAGCATTAAAACATGCACCAAGATTTAGAATTCATACTTTTATTTCTACTAGTCCGCTTCATATGAAACATAAACTTAATAAAACGCCAGAGCAAGTTTATGATTCAATTAAAGAACATGTTACATATGCAAGAAATTTAACTGATGATGTGGAGTGGTCTTGTGAAGATGGAACAAGAACTGACATGGATTATATGTGCAAAACTGTTGAGCTTGCTATTAAATCAGGAGCAAAAACAATTAATATTCCAGATACTGTTGGATATACCGTTCCTTCAGAGTTTACAAAAATTATTGAAACTTTGTTAAATAAAGTACCAAATATAGATAAAGCAATTTTATCAACACATTGCCATAACGATTTAGGTTTAGCAGTTGCAAACTCTTTGGCAGGTATTCAGGCTGGTGCTAGACAAATAGAGTGTACTATTAATGGGATAGGTGAAAGGGCAGGTAATGCTGCTTTAGAAGAAGTTGTGATGGCAATTAGAACAAGAAACGATTTAATGCCATATGAAACAGGTATCAACACAACATTATTGAGTAAAGCCTCAAAATTAGTCTCAAATGTAACTGGTTTTCCAGTTCAATTTAATAAAGCAATAGTTGGTAAAAATGCTTTTGCTCACGAGTCAGGAATTCATCAAGATGGTATGTTAAAAAATAGAAATACTTATGAAATTATGACACCAGAAAGTGTTGGAGTTAAACAGACTTCATTAGTTATGGGAAAACATTCTGGTAGACATGCTTTTAAAGATAAATTGATAAGCCTTGGCTATGCTGACCTAACAGATGATGTAATAGAAAATGCCTTTGGAAAATTTAAAGTATTAGCTGATAAGAAAAAACATATCTATGATGAGGATATTATAGCTTTAGTTGATGACAGCTTAGTATTAGATAACAAAGCTAACAATTTAGTATTAAAATCGTTAAAGGTGTTTGCGGGCACAGGTGAGCCTCAAAAAGCAGATATGACATTAGATGTTAATGGACAAATTAAATCAGCTACAGAGACAGGTGATGGTCCAGTGGATGCTATCTTTAAATGTATAAAGAGCTTATATCCTCATGATGTTAATCTTCAATTATATCAAGTTCATGCTGTGACAGAAGGAACTGACGCTCAAGCCACTGTAAGTGTTCGTATTGAGGAAAATGGTAAAACAACTGTTGGTCAAGCAGCAGATACGGATACATTGGTCGCTTCAGCAAATGCTTATATTGCTGCTTTGAACAAAATGATTTTAAAAAGAGAAAAAACTGCGCCAATGATGGAGCAACAAGAAGAAAAAATGAGAGGTATTTAAATGGGATTGTTTGATAGAATTAAAAAAGTTTGGAGCCAAGATATGGCAATTGATCTTGGAACAGCCAACACGTTGGTTGTAGTAAAAGGGCAAGGAGTTGTTTTAAATGAACCTTCTGTTGTTGCGATAGTTGATCAAGCAGGAAAAAAACAAGTTTTAGCAGTTGGTGATGAAGCAAAAACAATGTTAGGAAGAACACCTGGAAATATTCAAGCTATCAGACCTTTAAGAGATGGAGTTATTGCAGACTTTATTGTTACAGAGGAAATGATCAAACATTTTATCAAAAAAGTTCATAAAGGTAGCACTTTTGCTAATCCAAGAATATTAATTTGTGTCCCTACAGGCTCTACACCTGTAGAAAGAAAAGCAATTCAAGATAGTGCTTTAGCTGCTGGAGCTAGAAGGGTTCAATTAATTGAAGAACCAATAGCAGCTGCAATAGGTGCAAATCTTCCAATATCTGAAGCGACAGGTTCTATGGTTGTAGATATAGGTGGTGGTACTAGTGAGATTGCAGTTATGTCTTTAGGTGGACTTGTTTATTCAAGATCATTAAGAGTTGCAGGAGATGCAATGGATGCAGCCATGGTTAACTACATGAGAAAAGAATATAACTTAATGATAGGTGATAGTACTGCTGAAAAAATTAAAAAGGAAATAGGGACTGCTATTCCAACGAACAACAATACCTATGCAGTGAAAGGTAGAGATTTAAGATCTGGTACTCCTAAAGAAGTTAATATCACTGAAGAGGATACCGCTGAAGCTTTAAATGATATTTTAAAAGAAATGGTTGAGGGTATAAAAGATGCATTAGAAAGTACACCACCTGAATTGTCAGCAGATTTAGTTGATATGGGATTGACTTTAACTGGTGGAGGAGCACTTTTAAAAAATATAGATAAAAGGTTTTCCAAAGAAACTGGATTACCAGTTCATATAGCTGATGAACCATTATCATGTGTAGCTATTGGCACTGGAAGAGCTTTGGATCAGGAACAAACATTCTCGACTATGTTGACTGAATATTAAAAGCGATGGCATCAAGCAGAGATGATTTTATAATTGCAATTAGATCTGCTTTTTTAAAAAAGAGTACTCAACAAAAATTTTCATTACTTACTTTAGTATTTTTTTCATTATTTATAGTCGTTCTTTCAAGTTTAGATTTTAAAGTAATTAAATACTCAAAAGCAGTAATAAATGAATTGGTATACAGATCATCATTTATCGTTTCAGTGCCAGAAAATTTGATTAAAGATACCTTTATACAAGTAAAAGACTATACAACTTTTTTTAACAAATATAAAAAAAATGTCGATGAATTGGAAAGTCTTAAATCAAGTTATGTATCAAATGAAATCACTGAATATGAAAATAGAGAATTAAAAGAATTAATAAATGATTATGTATCAAGCTCTGATAAAATATTAGCTAAAATTATTGTTGATCACGATAGCCCTTTTTTAAAAAGTATAATTATTAACAAAGGTAGTAAAGATAATATTAAAATTGGAACAAATATTTATGATCAATCTTATCTAGTTGGGAGAGTGATCGAGGTAAATTATAAAACATCAAGAGTGTTATTATTGTCTGACTTAAACTCAAATGTTCCAGTGACTATTGCTCCTCAAAATATCCAGGCCATCGTAACAGGTAGTGGATTAGATAATGGTCAAATAAAGTATATTAAGTCAGGTTTTTCAGATCAATTAGTAGATGACAGCATCGTATACACATCAGGTACTGGAGCTATTTTTAAAAGTGGTGTTCCAATAGGAAAGCTTCAATCTTTTGGAGAAAGCTCAGTAAATGAATACCAAGTTGAATTTTACAGTGATTTTTCTCAATTAAAGTATGTTTTTGCAGAAATAATTACTGAAACTGAAATTCCAAAAAATGTAACAGATACCGATAACAACATTGAGGAAAACAATCCATTAGATGCTAAATTAAAGATTTTAGAGGATGAATTAAGCATCATTGAAGAGTCAAATAAAAAATTCCAAAAAGAAAATGAAAATTTGAAAAGCGAAATAAATAATCTTAATTATAAAGTCTTAAATTTAAATAATGAAATTTCATCTCAAAAAAGAACAATAAGCCAATTTAATTTGGATACAGAAGAATTAAAATTTTTAAAACTTAATTTAGAATATGGTCATAAGTGTAGAAAATCTTTATTTAATAATAAAGGTTTTACTGTGGGAACTGCGGGATATAAGAATTGTGTTTTGAGCAAAGGAAAAATCGATGGTTAGTTTAAGAACAAAAGGATCTTTTTTAAAGCTTTATGGTTGGTTACCTATACTCATTTTATATATATCTGTGTTGAATGAATTTGATTTAAATTATCTAAATCTAGAATACTTTTCTTTCAATTTTCCATTTATTTTAATTTTTTTCTTTACTTTAAAAGATTTCAAACATTTTGATTACATTCTTGTATTCATCGCAGGTTTATTTAATGACACTGTAGTTGGCCTACCTTTGGGAATAAGTAGCTTATCATACACCTTAATATGTATATCTACGGCTTATTTAAGAAATATCACAATTAGACCAAATCCTATGAAAGATTGGTTTTATTTTTTATTGATCATAAGTTTAATCAATTCTCTTAATTATTCAATTTTAACTTTGTTTTTTTCATTAGATTTAATTTTAATGAATTATTTAGTTAATACTTTTTTTACTTTCTCATTTTATATTGTCTTTACATCCTTGTTTAAATACTACCTAAGAGGTTTAAATGATTAATTCTTCAAGTGACAGTGTAAAAAAACTTAATTCTATTAATAGAAGAATGTTTATCACTGGCTCTTTAAAATTTTTTATCATGATGGGAATTATAAGCAGGCTATTTTTTTTACAAGTAAAAGAAAATAAAAAATATTTAACACTCTCAGACAAAAACAGAATTAGAGAATGGAAATTAGCTCCAGTCAGAGGTGAATTTCATGATTATTTTGGCAATGTTATTGCTGGAAATTTTGAAGCTTATCAGCTTCATATTATTCCTGAGCAAGTTGATGATTTTAGATATGTAATTTATCGAATAAAAGACTTGTTAGAGTTATCTGACAAAGAATTTAAAAAAGTACTAAAAAAGAAAAGTCAAATAAAACCATGGGAAACCCTAATTGTTTCAGATAACTTGAGTTGGCAAAAATTTTCTAAAATCAATAATCATTTATATGATTTGAATGGTGTTAAACCTGTTATTTCAATTTCAAGAAATTATCCATTTAAAGAAAATTTTACACATTTAATTGGCTATGTCAGCCAAGCCAATCAAAATGACATTGAAAATACAGAGGTGATAAAGAAAAATTTCGTTCCAGGGCTTAAGGTAGGAAAAGTTGGTTTGGAAAAATCTTTTGAAAAAAAATTGATTGGTAGTAATGATATTGAAAGATATGAGGTTAATGCTTACGGAAGAAGAATCAGTCAATTAGAATTTCAGAAAGGTGAAAAAGGAAAAAATTTAAGACTAACTATTGATACAGAAGTACAAAAATTAGCAAACGAACTCCTTAAAGATCAAGCTGGCTCTATTTGTGTGATGGATATTTATACAGGAGATGTGATAGCCATGCATTCATCTCCATCATTTGATCCTAATTTGTTTGTATTTGGTATTAGTAAAGATGACTGGCAATTAATCCGTAATGATCCTATGAAGCCTTTAGTAAACAAGACTTTACAAGGAAACTACTCTCCTGGTTCAACAATTAAACCCATCGTTGCTTTATCAGCCTTAGAGAATGGAATTATTAATACTAATTTTACGGTTCAATGTAGAGGACACAAACATCCTTTAGAATTATATGGTCAATCTTATCATTGTTGGAAAAAAGAGGGACATGGATTTATGAATTTAAGGAATGCCATGAAACAATCTTGTGACATATATTTTTACGAAATAGCTCGTAAACTTGGGGTTGATAAATTAAGTGAAACAGCCAAAAAATTTGGATTAGGAAAAGAAGTTTTCGGAGATCTATTCAGTATTGAAAAGAGTGGTTTAGTTCCAAATACACAATGGAAAAAAAATGCATTAGGACAAGGATGGTTATTAGGAGAAACAATAATAACTGGAATTGGCCAAGGTTATATTCAAACAACTCCTATACAATTATGCTTAATGAGTGCTCAAATTGGTAATGGAGGTCATAAGATTTATCCAAGAATAGTGATCAATGATGAAAATAAGGTAGCTCCTATGGATAAATTTTCTCCACTTTATACGAACTCAAAAAATATCAAAATTGTTCAAGATGCAATGTTTGCTTCAACGAATGAAGTAAGGGGAACATCTTACAAATCTAGAATTGATGATTTAAAATATCAATTTGCTGGAAAAACTGGAACGGCGCAAGTAAAAAAGATTACTGCAAGAGATCGTGAATTGGATTTAAAGACTTTTGAAATTCCTTACGAAGAAAGAGATCATGCTCTTTACGTAGCATATGGTCCATATAAAAATCCAAGATATGCTCTTAGTGTAATTGTTGAACATGGAGGTAGCGGAAGTGCTACCGCAGCACCAATGGCAACAAAATTATTTAAATTAGTAATTGATCGACACAAAATGAGACAATCAATCAATGATAAAAAATATTTGGAGATATAAATGTATCAACACACAAGATTAACGACAAATAGACTAAATTTTTTTCAAAAATTTAGAAATTATGATTATATCTTATTATTTTGTATCTTATTATTAGGTTTCATCAGTTTAGCAACAATGTACTCAACTGATGGTGGGGAAATTTTATTTCATACCAAAAGTCATTTTACAAAATTAGTTGTCTTTACAATTATGATGTTAATAATGTCATTTATTAATATCAAATACTGGTTTTCAATAGGCTACCTTTCTTATTTAGCAGTTATTGGTTTGTTAGTTGCTACTTATTTATTTGGCATAACCTCATCTGGTTCTCAAAGATGGATTAATCTTTATTTTATTAATCTACAGCCTTCAGAGCTTATGAAGATTGTTATAATTTTATGTCTAGCAAAATATTTTCATAGAATGAAATTAGAAAATGTAAATTCAATTTACACAATATTAACATCTTTAATCATAATTATGTTACCAATGGGTTTAGTAATTGTACAACCAGATTTAGGAACATCTCTTCTTATTGCTATAAGTGGTATAGCTGTCTTATGGTTTGCTGGTATTAATCATAAATATTTTATTTATACTATGTTAGGTTTTGTAATTTCATTACCATTTATTATTGCGTTTTTGAAACCATATCAAAAATTAAGAGTTTTAACTTTTTTAAACCCCGATAGAGATCCTTTAGGTGCGGGATACCAAATAATCCAATCAAAAATTGCTGTGGGATCTGGTGGAATATTTGGTAAAGGCTTTTTAAAAGGAACACAAAGTTATTTAGAATTTTTACCTGAAAAGCATACTGACTTTATTTTTACACTTTTTTCTGAAGAGTTTGGTTTTGTTGGCTCAGCTCTCCTTTTGGTCATCTATGTGATAATTATTTACAGAATTGTTGCTATTGGTGCCAATTGCAGAAGTTATTTCGCAAAGATTTTTTGTTACAGTTTTGGAGCTGCAATCTTCGTTTTCATTACAATTAATATGAGCATGGTTTTAGGTTTACTACCTATAGTTGGTTCTCCCCTTCCTATTATGTCTTATGGTGGATCCTCAATGCTTGCAACTATGATTGGTTTTGGAATAGTTATGAGCGCTAGAGTTCATAATCAACAATTGATTGCTTAAGTATAATTTGTCGCTTAACTTTATTTAAAGATAAATTGTATAAATTTTCCTATGAGTAAAAAATTAGACATCGGAATAGTTGGTGCTGGTATTCAAGGAATTTCGAATGCATTATTTCTACAAAAAAAAGGCTTTGACGTAACAATATTTGATAGAGATGAGCCAGGAAGTCCAGCTGCCTCTTATGGTAATGCTGGTCATTTTTCACCTTATGCATCATTATCATTAAATAGAACAGACGTACTTGCTGATGTGCCTGCAATGTTATTAAGCTCCACAGGACCTTTGGCACTGAAATGGAACTATGTACCAAAGATGTTGCCATGGTTTTTTAAATTTATCCTAAATACCTCTAAAAACAAAATGATGCATACTGCAAAAAATATGCATCAAATCTTAGATCTAGCTTTACCTGCTTATGATGAACTGTTTGATGAAATTGAGTTAGATGGCTTGGTTGAAAATAAGGGTATTTTATATATTTGGAATGATAAAGATTTAAAGAGTAGAGATTTAGAAATAAGAGTAAGAGATGAGCTTGGAGTAAAACAACAATTAGTTTCTAAAGATGAAATTCATGATTTAGAACCAAATATCAAACCATTCTACCACGCAGGTGTTTATTATCCTTACGCTAGACATGCAAGAAATCCTAGAAAGATTTTATTAAAGTTTTTTGAGTTATTTCTAAAAAAAGGTGGCAAGTTTAAAAAGGAAAATATTAATAATATTCAATTTGATACTGAGAAACCTGTTTTTGTATCAGAAAATGAAAAATATACTTTTGATAGAATTGTGATTGCGTGTGGAGCTTTTTCAAAAAGATTAACAGATAATTTAGGTGAAAAAATACCACTTGATACTGAAAGAGGTTATCATGTTCATTTCAAAAATTGTGATCATCTTTTAAGCAGACCAGTTATTTTTTCAAATAGAGGTTTTGGTATTACTCCAATGGAGCAA
Organism: uncultured Pelagibacteraceae bacterium; assembly: GCA_902576765.1. Taxonomy (GTDB): domain Bacteria; phylum Pseudomonadota; class Alphaproteobacteria; order Pelagibacterales; family Pelagibacteraceae; genus Pelagibacter. The sequence continues at coordinate 22,784 of CACGWH010000005.1, read as the reverse complement.
GGATTAAGAGTGGTGGGCACAGTTGAGTTTGGTGGTTTAGAAAATCCTTTATCAAAATCTAGAATAAAAAATTTAATTAATAACGCTAAATATATGTTGGGAGATCTTCCAGAACATGAAGATGAATGGTTAGGTTTTAGACCAACTCTGCCAGATTTTTTACCTGTTATGGGTCCATCTAAGAAATATAAAAACGTTTTTTATTGTTTTGGTCACCATCATTTAGGATGGACATTGGGACCAATTTCTGGAAAGATTGTTTCTGGAATGATAGCTAAAGAAAACACCAATCTAAATTTAGATCCTTATAGCTCAATAAGATTTAATTAGTTCATGCAAAACATTAAAGCATATGTAATGCTGGTATGTGCATCCTTATTTTGGGCTGGAAATTTTATGATAGGAAAGTATGCATTTTTTTCTGAAATTCCACCGTTGACTTTGGTATTTTATCGTTGGTCTCTTGTTTGGATTATACTGTTACCTTTTACTTATAAAGAAATCATTAAATACAAAAACACAATTTTAAATAATTTACCCATATTATTTTTTTTAGGACTAACAAGTGTTGGTTTATTTAATTCTTTCACATATTTATCTTTAGTTCATACTCAGGTTATAAATGCATCTCTTTTTAATGCAGCTATCCCAGCTATTATAATTTTACTTTGTTTCTTATTTAAAATTGAAAAAACAAATAAATTTCAGATTTTAGGTCTGATTATTTCAGTGGGTGGAATTTTAGCAATTGTTACCAAACTTAAACTAGACATTCTACTCTCACTTAATTTCAATAAAGGAGATTTAATAATGATCGGAGGTGTTCTTACTTGGGGAATTTACTCAACTCTTTTAAAGAAAAAAAAATTTACTCTTCCGTTATTAACTTTAGTTCATGTTATCTGTACATTAGGTTTGATTAGTGTTTTTCCTCAATTTTTATATGAGCTCTCGAGCGGACAAGCGATAAATTTTGATATAAATTTAGTTTATACTTTAATATTTTTGGCTCTTTTTCCTAGCATTGGGTCTTATTACTGTTGGGCTGGGGCAGTATCTATCATTGGTGCTAACAGGGCTGGAATTTCATTATCTTTAATACCTTTATTTAGCTCAATCATGGCTATAGTAATTTATGATGAAGTGTTTCAATTTTTTCATTTGATTGGAGCAATTTTGATTATATTAGGTTTATTTTTATCAAATAAGGAAACTAAAAATGCTTAAAGTAGCGATCTTAGATGACTATCAAAATGTTTCTCAACAATTTGTTGATTTAGAGAAACTATCAGGAAAATATGAAATAAAAATTTTTAGTGAACCATTTATCGAAGAAGCTGAAGCAATAGAGCAATTAGCTGATTTTGAAGCATTGTTAATAATGAGAGAGAGAACACCGATCACAAAAAACTTAATTGATAATTTAAATAAATTAAAGTTTATAGTGACTAGTGGAACAAGAAATAAAGCAATAGATTTAGAAGCTGCTAAAAAAAGAAAAATTATAGTAAGTGGTACTGAAATAAATATTAATCCTACACCTGAATTAACGTGGGGATTAATTTTAGGACTAGCAAGAAATTTTAAAGAAGAAATTGATAATATGTATCAAGGATACTGGCAAACAACAGTAGGGGTAGAGCTTAAAGGAAAAATATTAGGTTTAATTGGATTAGGAAGAGTAGGCTCTCAAGTTGCTAAAATTGGAAAGGCATTTGACATGCAGGTGATGGCTTGGAGTGAAAACTTAAATTTAGATAAATGTAAAGAACTTGATGTACTTCCTTGCAGTAAAGAAGATTTAATAAAGAATTCTGATTTTTTATCAATTCATGTACAAGGTGGTGAGCGTTACAAAGATTGTATAACCCTTAAAGAATTAGATAAAATGAAAAAAACAGCATTCTTAATTAATACCTCAAGAGGCCCCATTGTGAATGAGGATGATCTAATTATTGCATTATCTACAAACGAAATTGCTGGTGCAGGCCTTGATGTTTATGAGAAAGAACCTTTGCCAGAAAATAATAAGTTAAGATTTCTACCTAATGCATTATTAACTCCTCACATTGGTTATGTGACTGCAGAAAACTATAACATTTTCTACAATCAAATGATCGAGTCCCTTGAAGCCTGCGTGAATGGAAAACCTATTCGTGTTATTGAGTAATTATGGATTTATCTGTTGTAAATCATGAAGATTATTTTGCAAAAATTGGTGATGACCATAAATTCCCAATCAATAAATTTGGTGAGCTTGCTAATTATCTATTAAAAAAAAAGATAGTTAAAAAATTTCATAAACCATATGCTTGTTCTGATGAGACTTTAAAAAGAGCTCACTCAGAGATTTATATTAAGAATGTAAAAAATAAAACTCTCGATGAAAACACCGTGAAAAAAATTGGGTTTCCATTAGTAGATAGTGTAGTACAAAGATCTTTGGTAGCTACAGGTGGCACAGTGCTTGCATCCAAACTAGCTATTACAAATGGAATTGCCTGTAATACTGCTGGGGGAAGTCATCATGCAAATTATGAAGGCGGCGCAGGTTATTGTGTCTTTAATGATGTAGCGGTAGCTGCTCAATATTTACTTGATAGAGGTTTAGCTGGAAAGATATTGATCGTTGATCTAGATGTCCATCAAGGTAATGGTAGTGCTGATATTTTTCAAGACAATAGAAATGTATTTACTTTTAGTATGCATTCAAAATCAAATTATCCTGCTAAAAAATCTATTAGTGATTTAGATGTAGAGCTTGAAGACAATATGGAAGATGAGCAATATATTAAATTACTCAAATTCTATTTAAATCAATTAAACGAAGAAAATTTTGATTATGTATTTTATATTGCAGGTGTCGATATTCATTTTAATGATCGTTTGGGAAAATTAAAAATTTCAGATCTAGGTATAAAAAAAAGAGATGAGATTGTTACAGAAAATTTCTTTTCTAAAGGTGTTCCTCTTTGTGGAGTTTTAGGCGGAGGATATAATAAAGACTTTGATAAGTTAGTTGAATTACACTCTTTTTTACACCAATCATGTGCTAAATTATTATAAAAAAAATGAGCAAAAAGAATCCGAATTTAACTGCTGAGCAAAAATTAGTTATGTTTGAGGATGGAACAGAACCGCCTGGGACTAGTGAACTCAATCATGAAAAAAGAGAAGGAAGTTATCATTGTGCCAATTGTGATATAAAATTATTCGACTCTAATACAAAATACGAAAGTGGATCTGGTTGGCCTTCATTTTTTCAATCCTTACCAGATGTTTTTGAAACTAAAACAGATCATCTATTAGGATATGCTAGAACCGAGTATCATTGTAAAAATTGTAATGCCCATCATGGACACATATTTGATGATGGACCGCAACCTACGGGAAAAAGATATTGCAATAATGGTGTGTGCTTAGTTTTTAAAGAGGTAAAATAAAGAATTAAATATGAGTAAGATTAAAATAGTTCTTTATTTAATAATAATTTTTGCTGTTTATAAAGGCTACGAAGCATTTAGAGATTTTGAGATCGGTGTTGGAGATAGGGTAGCTAAAATAGAGGAATTAGCAGGTTTTGAAAAAGAAGATGAGGTAATTGGTCTAATGATGTACCTAGGTAATCCTCCAGAACTAACAGAACATTTATTTACTTCAGGCAGATCAAAATGTTTAGAAATGAAAGCAATTGCCGAAGAAACTTCATTTGCTTATTATGAATGTGCTCGAGTTAATGCAGTCATTAAAGGCTCAAAAATAGTAAGTATTATAGAAGAAATTGAAGTAATCGAATGATTATAAAATATTTAAGTTTTTTAATTGGTATTGTTTGGTCGTATTCGATTATTAAAACACAATCTGTCTTTAGTAAAAAAGCTGGTTTTATATTTAAAGTATTAATATCAAAAGTTTCTTGGCTGACATTTATTGCAGCTTGTTATTTTGGATATAAAAACTTTTCAATTCAATACACAATTATAGGTATCGTTGTTGGAATAATACTTGTTCATATAGGTTTTAATCTCTTAAAGAAATTTTTAGCTGCAAAATTCAGTGAAAAAAATCTTTTACTAGCTAAATCTGTACTTGAGTACTCTCTATTCGCTTTAGTGATTTATTATATTTTTTTTTAATTAAAACTTTCGAATAAGATTAAAAGAGGCCTCATCATAGTCTGTCGGGGTCATCAGATCATTTGTTAATTTAAAATCAATTAAGTAATCATTTATATTTTTACTTAATACATAATTTGATTTAAATTCATCAGACCCATCTATTGAAAATACATAATTTGTCTCTTTGTTAGGTAAATATCCAATAGCAATATGAATTTTATCGGTGTGTCCAACGTTTAGGGCTTGATTACGTTCATAAATAAAGAATACACTAAAGTTATTAGGTAGAATTATATCAATACCAATCTCACCTTTTAAATTGTGAATTGAACCTGAGTGTAAAGTTGTATGAATTGTATCGCTACCAGAATTATATCTATATTCTAAATTTGAGGATCGTGAAAGGTCAGCAGAGTATTCAAGTTTTCCATGTCTTTTAAAAGAAATATTTTCATTTGATAGATCTTCAACTATAGCAATTGCGCCCCTTAAATTTCTCGTCCTTACATGTTGTTTTTCAAAAGTTATTCCTGTTAATCCTGTTTCTGAATAACCATTTAATATTGTTTGACCAAAATCAAACTGTCCTGATGGAATTAATGTAAAATTATTTTTTTTTATTTCATCTTTAATTTTACGGGTGAAATAAATCTGTTGACCAGTTCTATTTGCTGTATGACTAATTTTATTGGCAATAGTTAAATATTTTGACCGAATTTTTCCAAATCCAACTATTGTATCTACAAATTTTGTATCATCTTTTATAGGAGAGGTAGCATAATAAGTAATATTATAAGTGTCTGTGTCTAAATTACTTCCAGCACTTCCGACATCAACATTATTTCTCCCTACTCTAAATGCTAGACCTTTTATTTCATTATTTTTAACAAATTTATCTACACCAAAAGTAATAGCATCAGTTCCAATTTTTTTTGTAGATGAAATACTGGTATCGCCAATTCTTCCAACTGCTAAACTTCCTTCACTCCAATAAAAAAGGTCTTCTTCTTTATCTTTATCTTTTGATTTATTCTTAGCAGCAGAAGTTCTAACAACTTCAGTTAATGAAGCTAATTTTTGATTAGTAAAATTAATATTCAAATTTAAGTTGGTTAAATTCTGTTTGTCTTTATTTCTTCTAATCCACTTAAGTCTATTAAGAGCTGTATCAGTTGAATGATCTATAGTTTTTTTAGCAATTTCTATTTGAGCTTCAATTATTGCAGTCCGATCAGAATTATTAGTTGTAAAAGAGCAATTTCCCTCAATTATATTAAATGGACAATTCAAATCGTATTCGTATATCTCATCTTTACTGCCTTGGGTTCGATCACTGGTTAAATACATTTTTAAGCCATTTGAATTAAATGCAATTCCTCTTGGTTGATCATTACCATCAGACATATTATCAAATGCTCCACCAAGAACCACTCTGCCATCCATTTTAAATGAAGATGTATCATAAGCAATTGCTAGTGAAATTTGAGTAACACCTCTCTGTTGTGTATCATGATTTGTGATAAACAGTCTTTTCCCGTTTGGGCTAAATCTCATTGCAGCACCATTTTTTACACCACCTGTTTCAAGACAATCAAATCTTATACCTGCATTAAGTACAAGAGACATCGTAGTTAAGTCATATGGGGTTGAAAGTGTATACTCATACAATCTTGCACCAGCCTCGCCACTATTACAATTTCGATTATTAAAAAGTAAAAATACCTTACTCCCATCTTCATTAACTTCTATACCTTGAAGCATATGTTCAGTTGTACCGTCATGTTCCCCAGCATTACTTCCACTTGTAAAAGTATCACTGTCGATATCTGTAGTTGCTGAACTTCTACTACAAGTAGAGATATCATAAGCAGTAGTTAAATCTAATACATAAGCCTTATCGTGATCTGCACTAGAGTGTCTAACTCTAGTAACTAAAAGTATTTTCATTCCATCACTACTTAATTCTAAGTCATATATTTGATGACTGTGATCTCCACTATCAACTTCAAATTCACACCTTTCACTATCACCAGCGAAAGTTTCTGTTGAAACATCGTATGGGGTACTTAAATCGTAGGTATTTATAACTCGAGTAAGATCTTTACTATCAGGATCAGTTTGGGCAAAACTTACAAACATTTTAGTTCCATCTGCGTTGAACTCTATACCAGCTGCAAGTCCAAAATCAGTATTATCAGATAGAGTACCTGCATCTTCATCACCTTGAGTGTTAATTGTTTGCTTTTGATTAAAAGTGACTTCAGTTACTCGATATATATCTCCAAAAGATTTGGATATAGGAAATAATAGAAAAAATATTAATAGTATTTTTTTTATCAAAGACATTTGAGTTTTTTTACATGAATCTTTTTCTAATTCATCCTCAAATGTACCCAAAATTGGTTATTGGTCAAAAGGCAAATTTGTATGCGAAATTTCCGGTAAAACTTGTCAGTTCTTGTGTGCTTATAGTGCTATCTAAATTAAACTTAAAAAAATGGTCATCAGTTATTTTTTTATCAAAACCAAGGTTGGTTGCTAGAGTTACTTCTTGTGTTGTATCAGCATCTTGTGAAAAAGTTGCAGCTGTGCCATTAATTTCATAATCTTGATCTTTACCTAAAACCATTTTTCTTACATCGACAATCCATCCTAAATTAATTTGATAATTATTTCCTAAATTTAATTTATAGCTATCATCAAGGTATACAGATAAATTACTAACACCTTTATTATCCCAACTATAATAATCACTTTCATTATGACTAGGTGTATAAGATAAACCAACTGTAGCCCCAATATTGGGAATTAAAAAATCATTATTTATCTTTGTACCAGCAAGAAGATCATAAGTTTCATAATTGTCTCCAATACTTAATTTACCAGAGGATCTTGTGTTAGTTAAAATTTCTCTTTCACTAGTTTGTAAATTAATTCCACCTAAAACAAAACTTTCATCACCGAACATATTTAAAATTGGGTTATCTTTAAAAAGAAATCCTGAATGAACAGAATATCTATTAATGCTATGATCTTTAGTGAATTTTTGACTTCCAGTACCTAAAGATAAGATAAAATCTTTATCTTGATTAGGATACATTAAATTAATTGATAAATCTGCAGAGTTTAAACCAAGAGATAAATTTTGACTATTTTGTTTTTTTTTAAATGTAGAAAAATTAATTTCACCCCAACTTTGTGGCTTACCTAAATCTTCTTTTGTGCTTTTGTATCTTGCAAACGATTGTCTTAAGTTTAAAGATTTTCTTCCCAGTACATCATCCAGAATTTCACTCCCACCTTGACCAACAGAACCTGCAGATCCATTAACAATTTGATTACCGTCTAAGTCCTGTAAAGTAAAATCACCACCTGTATTATAATAATAACTTTTTCCAACTCCGTGATTAATTTTTAATGTATTTCCTGTTGTACCATTTGCAGCTTTAATAATACCTACTACTATTCCCTCATCTTTTAAGGTTACTGTATTGTTATCTCCTTTAAGTTGGATCGCATTTTTACTAACAGATTTATTATTTTTTATTGTTCCACTGTTAGTTATTGTAGAGCTTGCACCAACTATTATAGTTGATTTAGTACCTTTACTGGTTATTTCTCCCCCTGCATTATTTGTAATAGTATTACCAGTATCATTGTCCTTGTAAATTATTGCACTACTTGAAGAAGAAGTATTGGTTGATGTTATTTGACCACTATTTTCAATTGTTGTGTTATCTCCACCAGTGCCTGCATTTCCAAGAATAGTGTTTCCAGGAGATGCGATTATTCCACCGCTGTTGTTTGTAATTGTTACTCCTCCATCAGAGTTGCTAATATTAATTGCTTTTGAGTTAGCACCACTAGCACCTAAAGCTTGAATTGTTCCCGAGTTAGTTATTGTTAATTCACCTCCCTCAGTTGAAATAGTATTATTACCTGTAGATGTTACAGATGAACCAGAGTGTATTGTAATGGTAGTACCTGTTACTTCATCGTCAGTATTTTTAATTGCTTTTTGACCAGTTCTAGTTATGGAAGCATTATTGGTTATGATAATATCAACATCATTTTCAGTAACTACTTGTTGAGCTGTTGCAGTTGTTGAGAAGGTTGTATCCTCATCTACATCAGCAGCATATGAGATGCTAATATATGTTAACAACAACAGATTAATTAGAATAATCTTTATTCTATTCATTGAGATTTTTTAAATCATTATAAATTTTATTCATCAAGAATTATGCCCAAATTTGGTCTGAAATTATTAGATTTTCCAACCATATTGGGCATTTTGATACCTTTGTGTTTATAGAAAAAGGTATAATCTTGTTTTTTATACAAATTTCTAGATAAAATTTAATATGTTTGAAAAATTAGAAGAGCTAGCTAAAAATAATAAGAAAATTTCAGATTTCCATATTAGAAGCGGGTGGCCATTAGCATTCAGACAAACAGGAGAAATTCATAAAATCCCAGAAGTAATTGTTAAAGCTCAAGATCTTCAAGATTTATTATCAACTAATTGTAATGAAGTTGAAATGAAAAGGTTTACAGAAACACATGAGTTAGACTCTTCTGTTACTCTTAGTGGATTAAGATTTAGAGCTAACTTTTATAAAACTATCACAGGTCCTGCTGCAGTACTAAGAAGAGTAGAAAGTGTTATTCCTGAAATGGGTCAGTTCGATTTACCACAGGTATTATATGATATTATTGATATGCATAAAGGTCTTGTTCTTGTTACAGGTCCAACAGGATCTGGTAAATCAACAACCCTTGCAGCCATCATAAATGAAATTAATAAAACCAGAACTGCAAACATTATTACTGTTGAAGACCCAGTTGAATTTATTCATAAAGATGTAAAAAGCATTGTCTCTCATAGAGAAGTAGGTAAACAAACCAAAACTTTTGCAAGTGCATTAAAAGCGGCACTTCGAGAAGATCCAGATGTAATTCTAGTTGGTGAGATGAGAGATTTAGAAACAGTTTCATTAGCTTTAACTGCTGCAGAAACAGGTCACCTGGTTTTTGGAACATTGCACACAAGTGGTGCACCAAATACTATCAACAGGATTATCGACGTGTTTCCACCAGAGCAACAAGCTCAAATTCGAGCACAAATTTCAACGTCGTTAAAGATGGTTGTTACTCAAAGACTTTTAAAAACAAAAGATGGCCAGGGTCGTTGTGGTGCTTTTGAGGTGATGAAGTGTACAGCCCCAATTCAAAACTTAATAAGAGAGTCGAAAATTCATCAAATCCCAAGCATCATGCAAACTGCTGTCAAAGAAGGAATGATAACGATGCAGAAATCATTAGAAGAACTTGTTAAAGCAGGAAAAATTGATGCAGGTGCAGGAAAAGAACATTAAAGGTTTTAATATACTAGAGTTGATCGTTGTTCTAGCAATCATCGGCGTCATATCTGCTGCAGCATATCCAAAGTTCTCAAGCTGGAAACAAAGTAGAGAGGTAAGAACTGATGCACTTAAAGCAAAAAAAATATTTGAGGGTATTAATGCTCAGGTCCAAAGAGGTCAATTTGCATTTGTGCAAGTTCTCATTGGTGTAAATGATGATAATGTTACTCTTACAACTAGAGGTATGAAAACGGATACTCTTGCTCAAAAAATTAATGATGGTGATAGTGCTTGGAACACGACTATATCTTCAAGATGTGATATGACTACAACAGATTATTGGGATGTTGATGGTTCAACGGCAAATGATATCGAAGTTCAGTCAGTAACATTCAATGATATTACTACTAATCTAAAATCTGATTCTGCAGTATGCTTTGCAAAAAATGCTCGGTGGTTTAGTGGAGCTGGAGATTTACTCAGTGGTGCAGGCAATGATACTGCAGTCGATGAAAGTTTAATAATATGTAAAAGAGATGGTGACAATGAATGTCAACTTAGCGCGACTGGTGAACCTACTGACTCAGAAGATAATTTGATGTATTCTTTAGATTGGACTAGATTTGGAGAAATAACTTTAGACAAATGGAGCAGTAAAAAGTTAGAATGGGTTATGCAATAATATGAAAAAAATAAAAAATATTTTAGGTTTAACAATTTTAGAAGGACTTATTTCAACAGCAATTGTTGGCATTGGTTTTATTGCTATACTTCAAATGGTAAATTATTCAGTACAATCAATTGATACATCTGGAGAAAGAACTAAAGCAAATTATTTGGTTAGCATGATTGCTGAGGATATTATTGGTCATAGAGAATCTGTTTTCAATGTAAATCCATTCCAAGATAAAGTTGTTATAGACATTGATGGGACTGTAAGAGTTAATGGTGAAGAAAATGATAATGCAAGAAAATTTACGGATCATTTAGCTAAAGATAATACGGCATTTTTTACGGGAGCATGTGGGTCTTCAAATATGGCTACCGCTGATACTGGCTCAACACAACAACAAGAAAATTCACAAGAGCAAGGAAATTCACCAAGTGCGCCAACTAGTATTTACGACTCACAATTTTCAGATGGTCCACAAAATAAAGAGCAGAAATGGATGGCAATATTAGGTGAGGATCGTTATTTAAAATGTAGAGGTGATAGAGATATCAAAAAAATAAAAATGTATAAAATTTGTAGATGGGATGATACCTGTCAAAATTATACTGACGCCCGAATTAATGATAACGGAATGTATATTGGAAGAATTCAATTTAATTTAAATAATGGAAAAAAAAGAAAGTTTTTATACTTTCAAGCTGATTACAACACAAGAAAATGAAAAAAAATAGATTTAAAAATATTGCAGGTTTAACTCTTTTAGAGATGCTTATTGGAGTTGTTATTTCATCGATAATGATGGGAGCAATTTATACTACTTATTCAGTTGTTAATAATAGCTACAGCCAAGTAACGGAGAGGGCAAAAATTAGTCGATCTGGTAGAGACATTGTGGAAATGATGATGAGAGATATTAGAATGGCTGGTTTTAGATATATTTTAGGAAATAACACACTTGGTTTTCCTAACAGAAGTTATTTACAGTTTGTAGGTGGTAATACTACTATTGCAGAAAGTCATGATCCAATAATTATAGAAAAAGGTGATAGTGCTTTAGGACCATCGGAAGGTTCAAATACTAATAAAATAGAAATTCAAGGTCACCCGGACGAAGGTAGTAAATGTTGTGACAGGATACATATAGTTTATGATGATTTTAATCAAAATGATACAACCCAACCATATAAGAGATATAAAATTACCTATTATGCTGCACCAATAACTGACGGCGATGGACAAAGGTATGCTGCATATAAATCTCTTAGAAGCTGGTCTCAACCAATAGACTCTGACAGTGGTACTTGGGTAGATGATTGTACAGAATGTTATGTTGGACAAAAAATTCGTGATCACATAGTGGATATGGAATTTGTTCCACTGGATTCTGAAGGCAGAGTACTTAATCCATTGCCTCGTCCGGGTGAAAATATTGCAGCCAGAGACAATCTTTATAAAATTAGAGCAGTCGATCTAATAATTACTTTTAGATCAAAAAGTAATTTCTATAAATTTAAATCGACAGCAGACAAACCTCGTTACGTAAAAGGTTTGGGAGATAGAGGACAAAATTTCGATGATACTAAATTGAGAGACTCAGTTGTTGTTACTATCCATACGAGAAATATACTGGGCGGGATATAATTATGAAACGTAAAAATGAAAAAGGATTTGCATTAGTTTTGTCACTTTTACTTTTACTTGTAATGTCTTTGATGGGAGGTGCGCTTATTGTTATTTCATCAACTGACCACCAAAGTAACAATTCAAGTGATGAATACCAGCAAACTTTTTATGTAGCTGAGACTGCTTTGCTTGAAGGAGAAAAATATTTAATCAACCAAAATATGGGTCCTTGGATTTCAACAGCAACAGTTGAGTCTGAAGACACTACAGGAATGACTGAAGATGAAAAATCAAGTTGGGAGTTGATGGTTAATCAAATGAAAACTACTGCAGTTCAAGGAATGTCAAGATATGTTGATCAAAGAGATTTGCCTGCTAATAGAACTGTGGTTACAAAAACTCCTTGCTTTAATAGTTATAGAAATATTGTAAAGAGTAATGTCGAAATAGATGGCACTAATCATTCAAATACATTGGCAGTTTCGATCCATGCAGTAAATTTAAACTTTGGATCATTAATACAACAAGTTTTTACGGATTCTTCTCTTGATAATTTAACTGATGCAGACACCATTACAAAAGAAAAGGCCCATATGGATAGATTCAGGTATGAGTATTTTATCGTTAATATTGGGAGTGCAAGTTTTCGTGGTGCAGGAGCTAGTTTAAAAAAAACTACTACTAATACCCAATCAACAGGTACCGCGTATAAGATTTATGGCTGTGGCTATATGATGGATAAAAGCCACTCAAAAAGTAGCAGTGAAATTGGCTCGGGTTTTACTGCTGAAGGTTGGGCTGAAATTGATGGAAAGACACCAGATATCCTAGTAGCCCTTGAATCTGTGGTTGTTTTGCCAAATTAATATGCTCAAAATAAGTAATTTATATAAAAAGAATCTTTTAAAGATTAACTCAAAATTTTATAATATTTTTATGAATAAAAATTTTATTATAATTTTTGTTTTTATTTTATTTACCAACAACTCTTTAGCTTGTGATGCACTTAAATTAACAGGCACTAAGGTTTCAAGCGCAAAAAAAACTTTTTTTATTATTGATGGATACTCAGAAGAAAATTTTGATGAATGGAATACTGTTCAATACGTGGGTTATGCCGCAGATTATTGTCCAAAAAGTAACTTAGAAAATTCTTACATCCATGTCTTTGTTTATCAATCAAAAATTGTTGGGATCCGATTAGAAACTATGGATGCTGCAATAAATGAAAATGAAATATATAAATTTGCCAAAGTTACCTATGGAAATTTAAGCAAGGAAATTGAGAATAAAAATTGGTTTGGCTATAAAGATATTAGTGTTGGTCAAGACAAAATACTTTATGCAAAAAATAAAGATTTTAACGGCGCGATAGAAACTCTTGATATTTCGACAGAGGAATTAATAGATTTTACAATAGGAGAAGAGGTTATTTTAGCGGTAAATTAAATTATGAAACATTTTGCAAAATATTTTCTATTCTTATTCATTTTACTAGAAATTGCTTTTGTATCTAAAGTTGATGCAAAACCAGTTCCTCCTGGTTCAGGAGAGGGAGATGTTCCTGCTAACATTTTGATATTAATTGATAGTTCAGCAAGTATGAGACGAAGAATGAGTAATAGAGATGCCATTCAATATGTTCCTAACGCAATTTACGATTCAAATGGAGATATTCTTGCAGCGCAGTTTAGAAATAATGGAATAGTAAAATTTAATTCTGATGGATCTAGAAACAGGGAATTTAATGACAATGTTGGAAGATACACTGGTAATGCATCAGACACATGTACCCTGTCATCTACAGGAATGGGTTATAACGGTGAAATAACTAAAAATACAGTTGCTCGACATACTGCGGATATTAGATTTGCAACAGAATTAAGTACTGACAATGGAGTATTTACTAATCGAGACATAATTTTTTTCAGGTCTAATGAACGTCAACTAAGAGATGATCAAGCAATTGTTGGATATTCTGAGGACGGACAGGATTGTCTGATGTACTTAGAGCTTGGACTTACAATTCAAGGAATGGATCTTCAATTAATTGATGGTGAACATTTTCTATTTGTTACTGGTAGAGCTGGAAATCAATCTGCCTTTGTATCATTTAATTTAAATACAGGTAACAGCAGTGGTGTGCAGGTATTTGGAGGGAATGCCAATAATTCATTTGCACGTATGGGTAGACTTACTTGGAGAATTGCAGTTAACAGTGATGCCTCAATGTTATATTTAGGCCGAGTTCATATATTCGGGTATACCATGGAAAAAAGTGGCGACGCATATCGAATTACTAACAATGCGGCCACCAGACTTTATACTAGAGTAAATCGTGGAAATTTAGATACACAATTAGCAGACGTAATAGGTATCGATGTTTCACCTGATGATGATGATATTTTATATATAACTTCAACAAGAAGACATGTAATTCAAAAAGTTCGGCTTGATACAAATACAACTTATACAATATTAGCAAGAGCAGGGACTGGAAGACGAAATAATGGAGCAAATATTGAAGCTTCTGGAGCTCTTTCAGCTAACAACGTTAGATTTAACCAACCAATTGGTATTCATGTAACATCGGATAGAATTTTAGTTGGAACAACAAGAGGAACCATAGATGTTTTCAATGAAAATTTATTTACTGCAGAAAATAGAGATACTTCTTGGCTTCTACAAATGGGTGGTGGAGTCGTATCAAGATGGGTTGGTGTTAAAAAAGCAATGAGTGCAATTATAAGTGACACAACTTTGACCAGTGGTGCTCACTTTGGTTATGGACACTGGAATGCTGGAGAAACAGGTGGACGAAGAACAGGACCTAGAGGTGGAAGATTCTGTCATTTTAATGATGGTTGCACTTACTATGGTGGATGGAATGGTGATCATCCAGACGGACAATCGGTACAATGTAACAGAGACTCATGTTTGAATGTAGGGATAAGTGCTGAAGGGTACACAAGAATTCTAGACAATCTAATTCCTCAGGGTTTAGCTTGGGGTACTGACGCGAACGCATACTCTATTATGGCTCTTGATTATTTTAATAATGATTTTGAGGCTTACGATGAGAACTCAGAGTGTCAATTAAATTATGTTATTGTAATTGGTGATGGAATGATGAGAAACAATGCTTCTGCTATTCCTAGAATTGCGGCTTTAAGAGATAAAACAAATCCAGTTAAAACTTTATTTGTTGCTTATGGCGGAGGTATTAATGCTAGAGGAATGGAAATTTTTGATGCAATGGCTGTAGCTGGATCTTGTCCAGGGGGAGACGCAAACAGCCCTGATTGTGAACCAACAATAGTTGCTGACACACCAGAGTCTTTAAAAACTCAATTGACAGCAAAAATCAGACAGATACTTGCTGAACGATTATCATTTACCGCTCCTTCGATCACAGCTACTGTCCAAGAAGGGGGTTCTTTATATCAAGCACAGTTTGCTTATGAACAATTCGGAGAATGGCAAGGAACAATTTTGAGAAAAACTTTAAACGCAGACGGAACTGTTATTCATGAAATGGATTCACCCGGGAACTGGGATGCATCGGTAGAAATTAGAAAACAAGCTACACCTGCTGATGCGGCTGATACAAGAAATTTATGGAGTGCGATACCTGGATCGCCTTACATTGGAAATTGGGACAACTTCAACACAGACAACTCAGATGATATTACTGAATTATTTGAATTATTTGGTTTTAATATTGCTGACTACCATAATGCAACTTCCTACTGTGCATCAAATGGATATGTGGGTGACAACGGAACGTCTGATGATCTTTTAGGGTTGATAAATTTTATGAAAGGAACGGATTACTTTGATTATGACGGAGATTGTGATGTTACAGAAGTAAGAAGCCATGTTCTTGGGGATATTTATCACTCACAATTGATAGAAGTAGGCCCACCTGATGCAAGTATAGATTTTACTGGAGCTAATGAAGAAGCATATTATAGAGCAACAAACAACTATCAAAGTTTTATGCAAAAACATGCCTCAAGAAGAAATGTAATCTATGCAGGTGCAAATAGTGGTGTGCTTCATGCTATTAATGCTGAAACTGGTGCAGAGGAGTGGGGCTTTATTCCACCATTCATTGCTGGATTGCTTCCTTCATTAATGAATGCTGACCTTAGTGGAAAAATTGATAGTAAAAAAGGTGGAACTAATGCAATTTTTGGTGTTGATGGATCACCAGTAGTACATGATGTTTTAATTAAAGGAATTAATGCACAGGGAGAACTAGAAGATCAAAAAAGTTGGCATACTATTTTATTTGTTCCATATGGAAGAGGTGGTGCTGGATTTTCTGTTTTAGATGTTACCAATCCAATTTTAAAAGATAATTTGGGACCTATACATATGTTTAGTGTCTATAATGACGCGATTAACAGTACTGTTTATATGGCTGACCACGAAGGTACAATTACAACATACCCTTACTCATCAGGCTCTGTCAGTATTCAAGACTCACTAGAGGCAATTAAAGCTGGTGAAAATTTGGACACAGCTTTTACAGCAGATGGAGGTGATGACTCTCTAGACCCAGATCATTCCTCTTACTGTGATAGCGCAGATGACCCTGATGTAATACAAAATTGCACTAATCAAGATGCTATAGCAGTCTGTCAACTTAATGATACAGATGTAATGACGACCACTGGTCTATTTCATTCAGATGCAGCAGGAACAGCTTCGTGCTTCAAAGGTACAGAATTTAGATTTTCTGATTTAAAACCTCAAGCAAGTGCTGATGGAACTGTACCCAAGTCATCATTAAAAGTAACTGAAAGAGTTGATGGAACTTTACAAACAATAGATTTTACAAGTGCAAAATATGAAAATGACAATTTAGTAATAACGTTTCCTACTGAGAAAACTTATAATGCTGGGGGTAGTCCTCTTGAAACTTCACTGACCAATCAGTTTACAGTCGCAACATCATGTACTGCAGCTACTGATATACCAGTGCAATATGATTATAGCCAATTAGGAGAAACATGGTCAGCTCCAAGAATATTTAGAATTCCATCAGAAACGATTGCTTATAGAAATAATCCAAGCAAAGACAGATATGTTGCAGTGATGGGAGCTGGTATGGGTGCCACAAATTTGTGTGCTGGTTCAGCAGTATTTCTAGTTAATTTAGATAGAGATGATCAAGAAGGTATTGAACCTGGAACTATTTTTGGAGCTACAACCAATGGAGGTCCGATTACGATTGTAGATACAGTTCCAACTTCAGCGGCTGGTGAGCAAACTCCTAACGGTAGCGACATTGGAAATTCTTTACCTGCTTCAGCAGTCGTTATAACTCCAGATACAGCATTTAATATTCCTTGGCGAGGCGCAATGGTTTATTTTAATGATCTTGAAGGAAAAATCACAAAATTAAATTTAACAAGTTCTACAAAAAATGAAGCAGAACTTTTTGATCAAACTACTTTATTTAGATTGGATGCTAACACAATTAATAAAAGATATAGCTATTTTTCAATGGATGCAGGAATTGGACAAACAACAAGAGACTTCTGGTTATTTGGTGGTACAGGAAACTTTAATGATATAGGTGGCGGTTCTAGATTTATGGATAATATTTTGTATGGTGTTAAAGATCCAGATTATCCGTATTTTGACCATTTAAATGGTGCGCACGTCCCAAGAGAATCTGAGGACACATTTTTAGCTCAAGCACACAAGGGTGCTAATAATGCAGCAAGTATTGATAATGCGGTTGTCTGTAAAGATACTACGGGTAAAATAAGTTGTGAAGATGGACCTACAAGCGGGCAGCAAGCATGGGTAGTTCATTTAGATACACCGGATGGTAAAGGTCCAAATGAAAATAGCAATAATAGTTTTAGAAAATTATCAGCTGCACCTACTTTATTTAAAGGCCAAGTATACTTTCCAATATACGAACCTCCTCAAGGAGCCAATCCATGCAACATTGGTAATGCATTTATTTGTGTTGCAGATGATGAATGCGGATCAAATAACTCTCACCTTTTATCCAGAGGTAGTGCTGCAAATGGAAAAGCTTGCCAATTTGTAAGAGAAGGTATTTTGTCAGAGCTTGTAATCTTTGGAGATAAATTATTCGCAAACGTTGCAGGACCTAAAGAAGATGCTGAAACACTCTATTCAGTTTTAGCTGCCGCTGGAGAGGTTACCATAGACAAAAGTAACTGGAGAGAATCTGGTTTCTAATTATTTAGAAAACTTTTAGATAATAATAAATTATCCAAGCAAACATTGTAAACATTGTTACAAATATAAGAGCTAGACCAACTAAAGTATCTTGATTAACTTTCTTACGCCATTTTTTTGGAAAAAAATTTAATGAATAAGCATAAACAATTATAAAAATATTAAATGCGAGAAGGGAAATATTAAAAAAAAGAAATTTATCCATTATAGAAAAAGAGTTTTTATTTGGTTTGCAAATGTTACATAAATTAAACAGCCAATAATTATAAAAGGCCCGAAAGGAATTTGTGTAGACAAATCTCTGCTTTTATTCATTAATGACGGAATAGAATAAACTAAAGCAACAACTGAGGAAATAAAAATTGTAAAAGGTATGCTAAACCAGCCAAACCAAAAACCAACAACAGCAATTAACTTTGCATCACCAAGTCCCATACCCTCTTTATTTCTTAACGTTTTATAAAAAAAAATGATTAACCAAATAATTGCATAACCAAACAATCCTCCAATTAAAGAATTTATATAATTTGGAAATAAAGATTGATTTAAATTTGGATCAAAAGATTTAACAAAACCAATTAACATTAAAGGAAATGTTAATTCATTTGGAATGATATAATGCTTTAAGTCAATAAAAAATATTATGATAAAAAAAATACTTAAGATTATTAGTAATAATGTAGTAATCGAAATTCCATACATGTAAAATATTAAAAGAAAACTTAATGCTGAAATTAATTCTACTATAAAATATTGTATACTTATTTTAATATTACATTTTCTACATTTTCCTTTTAAGAATAGAAAAGAAAAAAAAGGGATATTATCAAACCATCTTATTTGTTCTTTGCATGAAGGGCAGAAAGATCTCCCTTTCATTACATTTTGCTCCAATGGTAGACGATAAATACAGACATTGCAAAAGCTACCCCAGATACTTCCAAGTATAAAAGCAAGAGTATAAAACACGAATTATATTTTTATGTAAGATGCGAGCTCAAGAACTCCATTTATACAGTATTGTATAAACACCACTGCATCTTGAATGTGTAAGTAAAAATTAGGTGCGTATATAACAATTTCCATTCTTGTTAAAATTATCAAAAAAGATGTAAAATGCAAAATATAAAATATGTTTTTTAAATCAAAAAAACCCGAAATAGCCAAAGAAGACTCGAGAATAGAAGATTTTCAAATTATTACTAAACTAAGTCAAGAGTTTGCTACTTCTCTTGATCTAAGTGAGACACTACAAAATTCGCTTGATGTCATTATAAAAAGAATTAATGCACA
The DNA here is from genome assembly GCA_902576765.1 of uncultured Pelagibacteraceae bacterium. GTDB lineage: Bacteria > Pseudomonadota > Alphaproteobacteria > Pelagibacterales > Pelagibacteraceae > Pelagibacter. Next base: position 3,483 of record CACGWH010000005.1, on the reverse strand, counting down.
AGCAGCCAATGTTTTTTTAATAGAAGAAAAAAAACAAGTTTTCCAATGCATTGCATCAAAACACCAAGCATACTTGGAAGATTATGAAATTCCTTTAACTCAAGGAGTGATGGGTAAAGCAGTTTTACAAAAAAAATGTATTCGAGTTGGAGATGTAAGAAAAGATGTAAGAGAAATTGCAGAATTTTATTTTGATTTAGATAACAAAACAAATTTTACAACATACTCTGTATTATGCGCACCTCTTATTGCTGCCAATGAATGCATTGGTGTTCTTCATTGTTTAAATAAAAAAACAGCTAATAAGCTCTTTGAAGAGAGTGATAGAAAACTTTTAGAAACACTAGCTACACCAGCGGCGCTTGCAATTAGAAATGCTCGAATGGCTAAAGAGCTTGTTGATAAAAACAGAATGCAGAAGGAAATAGAAATTGTTGGAGAGATCCAAAAAACTTTATTATCTAAAAATAAAGAAGACCCTTTTCCAATAGCTGGGATAAATATTCCTGCAAAAGTAGTCTCGGGAGATTTTTATAACTTTTCTGACTTAGGAGATGGCAAATATGGATTTGGTGTTGCAGATGTGTCTGGAAAAGGAATTAAGTCATCATTGTTGATGTCAAAAGCCTCAAGTCTTTATCGATGTCTAAGTAAAACAATGTTCTCAGCATCTGACTTGTTAAATTTATTAAATAAAGAAATTTGTGAAACTGCAGCTAGAGGTATGTTTGTGACTATGTTGGTTGGAATTTATGATAGTAATAAAAAAGAATTATTAATTTCAAATGCTGGACATGAACCTCCATTGATTTATTCAAAAGATGGAAAATTTTCAAATCATACAGAAGCAGGTCCGCCATTAGGTATCATGCCAAATATTACCTACAAAGAAAGTTCAATATCTTTTTCTGAAAGCTCAATGTACATTTTTACTGATGGTGTCACAGAAATTAAAGATCCAGATGGAGAGATGTTAGGTGCTGAAGGTTTCCAAAATTATATTAAGAAATACCAATCCACACCTAATAACAATAGGTTGAAAGTTATCATCGAGGACATTGTAAAGTCTGGAAAAATTCAAAAAGATGATTTGACAATAGTTGTAATTGACGGAAAATAAAATGATGAGTGTTCCTAAAGTAATGATTTTTTTTGCTATATTAATTAGTTCAATACTTTACTGGGCCACTTCAAATGTCTGTAAGTATAACTTTGCGTTAGAAAAGAAAACCCAGCAGTTAAATGTTATTACAGAAAATATTGATCCTTCATTAGGAAATGCAAAGTATTATGTTTATAGAGAATTAAATTGTAATGATGTTTATCTAGAATGGGACTATGAAAGAGTAATTGACAACTTAAGAACCATCTCAGTACTCATATATCAAGAACTTAATACGGATATAAGAGGCGATCCAAATTAAATTTATTTTTTAGAAAAAAAGTAAACATCGATTAAATCTTCGAAATGAACCCTTCTTTTAGAATTAAACATAGGTGGTGTGTCTGAAAATAAAACTAACAAATCATTTTTATTCATATTTTTAATAAATTTTGAAATACTCTCATTAAATAACATTTGGTTGTTATAAATTTTACAAAATTGTTCACTGATATTTAATGGAAAATTCTTTTTACAATCTATGTATGAAATATTGTAAACGGGTTCTACTGGAATATGATTATTTACTGTTAAGAAAATAATAAAATTATTTTTTTTATCTTTAATGATTTTATCTAAATTATCTAAGATTGTATGATCACATATTCCACTATACTTTTGATTACAAATTTTAAAATTTAAATCACTTAATTCTTTTTTGAAAAATGTTTTATTAAAAAAACTTTTATATCTAGATCTGTTAAAAAAAGATTCTTCATAGCTGTGTATATAAATTAAGTTTTTATCTTTCATTGAATTAATCCAACAATTATTTTTTTCAATAAAATATTTTAATTCACTGACAATATATTTTTCAAAATTAACATCTTTGTTACAGAAAAATTCCATTTCAGCTCCTTGAGTTGTTAAGGATCTATTCCATTTTTTTTTAAAATTTTGAATTATTAAATCATCATTTCCTATTTTAATTTTTTCTAATAAGTTTTCTTTAAGTTTTTTATTTCTAAAATTAGGGTAAGACTCATTTATGATTACATAAATACTGTCATAATCACTTTTAGTTATTATTCCACTAAAATTCCTAAAACTTTTGAATTCTAAATTTTTATCAAATTGTGAAAGTTTTCTCTCACCAGAAGGATGACTATCAAAATATAAATAAGTATATTTAATTGTATTAAACCAGTTATCGTTTCTAAAAAAATCATTTTTAATATACTGTGAAATATATTTGACTTCATTCAAAATTAAATCATTTGGAGTCCATGAGTTAGTTAAGTGTTTATATCTTTCTATCAAAGTCAAATGAGTATTACTCGGATTGAAACAAGTTAAGATAAAAATAATAACAAGGATTGAAGAGAAAAATTTTTTTCTGGGATTAAATAAATCTTTTTTAAATACAAAATTATAATTTATTTTTTCAATAAAAAGTAAGGTACCTAAAGAGAAAAATAAAAAATAGAAAATATTTATATTTTGAAAGGCAATGTAAAATATATATTTAAAGTTAAGATTACCTAAATTATTAATTATAAGTTTGTAAAAACCGAAGTCTAAACCGTATATTGAAAGAAAAGATGATTTTGCTTCTAGAAAAATAAAAAGGTATAATAAATAAATGTTAATAGAATAAAAAATTGATTGAATTGAAAAAAAACCGGTATCGAAAACTGGTGTTTGAATTAAATAGAATAATGAAAAGAAATTTATTATCAATACTCTAATTAAATATTTTTTAAGCCAAAGTTTCATAATGATTTAAATAAACTATCTTATGATAAGTAAATAAGGATAAAGATTGATCATACCTATTTTAGGTTGTAATATACCTATGATAGGGAAAATATAAACTAGTATGAGTAATGAAAAAACTATAATGGGTGCTAATAAGATTGTTTCTTTAGAGGAAATAGTCAAAGACAGGGGTGCTAAAGAACCTGTATTCTCTAAAGGATTATATCATTGGGTAATGTTTATACTTTCGTTGTATACGAGAGTTAAAGAAAAATTAAATATAGATTTTGAATCATTTGTAATTTTACAAGTTGTAGTAAGTCATTCATTGTATGAAACAAATAAGTTAGGAACAAAATCTTTTTCAGATTTAGAAGAACAAATGGAAAAAATTACAGAAAAAAACTATTTGAATAAACGTAAATTAACTTTTGCTAGTATTGCAGAAGTATTACAGCTTCCTAGGGAAACTGTAAGAAGAAAAATTATAAGTTTATCAAAGAAAAATATTTTATCTTTTAATACTTATGGTGGAATTAAATTAGGACCAGCATATAAAACTATTTATAAAGATTTTGTTACACAAACAACACTTGATTTAAGTTCTTTAGTAAACAAGTGGG
>CACGWH010000004.1 GCA_902576765.1 uncultured Pelagibacteraceae bacterium | reverse complement strand
CGGCAGATCTAAACGGAAAATGGGATGGAAAACAATTAATTCTTGATGAAAAATTTAATTGGGACGACGGTGAAATTCAAACTAGACAATGGCAAATTACCAAGATTGACGATAACAATTATGAGGGTACAGCAGGAGATGTAGTTGGAAAGGCTAAAGGATATTCTTATGGTCCAGCATTTAAATTTGAATATGTTTTATTAGTTCCTGTTAAAGGAAGAGAAATGAAAATAACATTTGATGACTGGATTTTTAAACAAGATGATCGTGTTGCTATTAATAGAGCTACAATGACAAAATTCGGAATTAAAGTTGCTGAGTTGACAGTTGTTTTTGTTAAAGACTAACTATTTTTTTGATATTTAGTAAGTTTTCCAACTAAACCAAAGTAAATTTTGTTAGGAAGAAAGCTTAAAATTTTAAGTATAATTGTTAGTGATTTTGGAAAATGTATTTCAAAAACATTTTTATTAATTAATCCATCGTAGATTTTGTCAGCCGCATATTCAGGTGATTTTAAAAAAGGCATTTTAAAATCGTTTTTATCTGTCATTGGAGTTTTTATAAAACCAGGTGAAACTAAACAGATCCGTACATTTGATCTACCAAAATCAAAATATAAACTTTCTGCTAAATTATTAAGTGCCGATTTCGAGGGCCCATATCCAGTAGAATTTGGTAATCCACGATATCCTGCAATAGATGAAACAATTGTGATTATTCCACTTTTTTTATTTTTAAAATACTCTTCCACAGCCTTAATACTGTTCAATGTTCCAAAAAAATTTATATTAAAAACATCCTCAATTTGTTCTACATCAATATCCCTTTCTTTTTTGGGATTCCATGTTCCAGTAGAAAAAAAACAAATATCCACTTCACTAAATTTTTCTTTAATATTATTAAATACCTCCTTACATTTAGATTTATCGGTTACGTCCAATGGAAAGGAACTTATATTTTCATATTGATCTGAAATCTCTTTAAGAAGATTTTCACGTCTTGCTGAAATTGCCACATTCCAACCTTCGTTAGAAAATTTAATAGCCAAAGCTTTACCAATACCTGTGCTACCACCAGTTATCCAAATTGTTTTTTTATTCATAATATAAAGATGTATAATACTTATATGTTAAAAAATAAATTTTTATCATTTATTCTTTTTTTTGTAATCACTTTTTCAGCATCATTTATTGGCGGTTTAGCATCGATTAGCTTCAAAGAGCCATGGTATTCACAACTTGTAAAATCAAATTATAATCCTCCAGATTGGATTTTTGCTCCTGTATGGACAACACTATATTTGATGATGACTCTAGCTATTTGGTTTTATTGGCATACAAAAAATCGAGATATGAACACAGTTTATATTTATTTTATTCATATAGTTTTTAATACAACTTGGAGTATTGTCTTTTTTGGTCTGCATCAAATATTTTTTGCGTTAGTAATATTAATAATTCTTATCTTGTTGATAATTACTCTTATAATTAGGTTTAAACGTGTCAATTTTGTAAGTTATTATTTAATGATTCCCTATTTACTTTGGTGTTGCTATGCACTATTTCTGAATTTTAACCTATTTATATTAAATTAAATGGATGATGTTGTAATAGTTGGTGGTGGAATTATAGGTGCTGCAACTGCTTATTTTTTATCTAAAGAGGGCAGGAAAGTAAAAGTAATAGAAAGAGATCCAACTTATAAATCTGCATCTTTTCCGCTCTCTTTAGGCGGATTCAGAAGACAATTTTTTCAAAAAGAAAATATTTTATTAGGTAAGTTTGCTAGAGAATTTATTTTTCAAATTCCAGAATTACTCAAAACAGAAAAAAATCCTAAACCAACTGCTAGCATGGTTACAAATGGATATTTATTAATGTTTGGCCCTGAACATGCTGACGAGCAATATAAAGCTTTAGAAAATCATAAAGCATGTGAAGCTGGAACAAAAAATATTAAGGGATCTGAATTATCTAAATTTTTTCCGTATATTAATAGTGAGGGTATTGAAACAGCAACTTTTACTGATAATAAAAGTGAAGGTTGGATTGATCCATTCATGTTTCATAGTGCTCTCAAAAGTAAAGCTACAGAACTTGGAGCAGAGTTTACCAAAGGTGAGGTAAAATCTCTTACAGAAATAAAAGCAAAAACTATTATCTCTGCTGCAGGATGTTGGACTAAAGAACTATTAGAAGATATACCTGTCGAACCACAAAAACACACAGTGTTCAGAGTCAAATGCCCAAAACATATTCCTGAAATGCCATTAACAGGAGACTTAACAACTGGTGTTTATTGGAGACCAGAAGGAAAGGAATACTTGGCAGGATCACCTAAATCAGTATTTGATGCAGAGGATCTTGAACCTGCTTGGGATGATTTTGAGGAACTTGTGTGGCCTGCACTAGCAAACAGAATACCTGCTATGGAAGAGCTCAAGTTAACTGGAGGATGGGCAGGGTATTATGATTGTAATAGATTAGACAATAATGCTGTTGTAGGAAAACACCCAAAGTTTGATAATGTTTATTTAGCGACTGGTTTTACTGGCAGAGGTTTAATGCAAGCACCTGGAATAGGTAGGGCACTTACAGAGTTGATTACAACTGGCGCATATCAATCAATCGATATATCTAATATGGCAGTTGAAAGAGTTTTAGGTAAAAAAGCTAGACCAGAACCTTATGTTCTTTAACTAAGTTCCACAAAAAGTTTGATATTTTTCATTTGAATATATTGGCATTTGATAATTGATTATATCTCTTTGTTCTAAGTAAGGTTTGTTCAATACTTCTAAAAATTTATTAAATGGTTCTATATTTCCGTTATTAGCCTCATTCAAAACTTCTTCTACTTTATGATTTCTTGGGATAACAAGAGGGTTAACACTTCTCATCAATTTTAAATATTTTTCAGGAGTGTTATTGTAAATTTTTAATCTTTCTTGCCATCTTTTTTTCCAATTTTCAAAATCATCTTTTTTAAAATTTTCTTTATTTGCAACTTCAAAATTCATTAAATGACAAAAAGTATTTGTATAATCCATTTTTTCTTGATGCATCCAAGTTAACAAATCTAAAATCAAATATTTATCTTTCTCATCAACACCAGATAAGCCCAATTTATCTCTCATCATATTAAGCCACTTTTCTTCGTATTTTTTTTCAAAGGAATTGATTATTTCAGTTGCCATCTCAACTGCTTTGTTTTGATTTTTATCGATAAGTGGTATTAAACATTCTGCAAATCTTGATAGGTTCCATTTTGTGATAACTGGTTGATTACAATAAGCGTACCTTCCCATTTGATCAATTGAACTAAATACAGTTTTTGGATCATAAACATCCATAAAAGCGCATGGTCCATAATCAATAGTTTCACATGATATGCTCATATTATCTGTATTCATAACACCATGAATGAAACCAACTCTCATCCAATTCACAACGAGATCAATTTGTTTATCTAAAATAATTTTTAAAAGATCAATAGATTTATTTTGTGAGTTTTTAATACTAGGGTAGTGTCTATCAATCACATAATTCAAAAGTGTTTTTAATTCATCTTCTTTCTGTCTTGCAGCAATATATTGAAAAGTTCCAACTCTAACATGACTTAAAGCAACTCTTGTGAGTATAGCTCCTTGTAAAGAAGTTTCTCTAATTACTTCTTCTCCTGTTTTTACAACTGCTAAACTTCTTGTTGATGGGATCCCTAAATTATGCATTGCTTCACTAATTAAATATTCTCTTAACATTGGTCCTAATGCAGCCCTCCCATCACCATTTCTGGAAAAAGCAGTTTTTCCAGAACCTTTAAACTGAATATCGTATCGATCTTTTTTTTTTGATAAATGTTCTCCAATTAATACAGCTCTTCCATCACCTAACATGGTAAAATGCCCAAACTGATGCCCTGCGTAAGCTTGAGCAATACTATTACTCTCTGGTGGAAGTGAGTTCCCTGCAAATAATTCAGAAATTTCTTTATCATTTAAGTTTGAAAAATTTAAATTCAGTTTTTCTGCAAGATTTTTATTTAATACCACTAATTCTGGTTTTTTGACTGGAACAGGTTTTATATCTTCTTTAAATGCTTCTGGTAATCTAGAATAAGTATTATCAAAGCACCATCCAATGGTCATTAATTTAACTTACTTCTGCTTGATGTTCTTTAGGTTTAACTTCAGTTTTAAATTGGTTTGAAATTTTTTGAACTTGAACTGATGAAACTTTATATTCTGCACACATTGTTTCTTCATCTTTTCCATGTCCAGTTACCATATTGACCATATGTTCAGGGAAATGGAATGTTGTAAATACAATACCTTCTTTAACTTTATCAGTAACCTCTACCTTAAGAGCGACTTCACCTCTACCTGAATATAATCTTCCAATATCGCCAGTGTTTAGATCTCTATCAGCTGCATCTTTAGGATGTATCAACAACACATCTTCATCAACTATATTTATATTATTTGTTCTTCTAGTCATTGTGGCAGCATTATAATGCTGTAAAACACGACTAGTCGTTAATATTAGTGGATAATCTTTTTGATTATTCTTTATTTCAGTAGACTCTTTCCAGTCAAAACTTTTTAATCGACCTTTTCCTAACTTAAATTCTTCTGTGTGTAATATTTGAGTATCCGTTCCGTCTTCTTTTACTGGCCATTGTAGTCCGAATTTTCCTAATCTCTCTCTAGTAATCCCTTTAAAAAATGGAACTATATCAGCTATTTCTGCAAGCACTTGATCTGCATCATAATCTGGTTGATCAAAACCAAGTTTTTGCATCATATCTGTGACTATAACTCCATCAGGCTTTGTTCCTGGTAATGGAGGTACTGCTCTATTAACTCTCTGAACTCTTCTCTCAGTGTTTGTGAATGTACCATCTTTTTCTAAGAATGTAGTTCCTGGAAGTACAACTGTAGCCAGTTTAGCAGTTTCACTCATGAAAATTTCTTGAACCACCAAAAGCTCTAATGAATTCATTGCCTCTACAACGTGAGCGCTGTTAGGATCTGTTTGAACAATATCTTCACCAATAATCCAAATGCCTTTTATTTCTTTTTTAATTGCGGCATCAAACATTTGAGGAATTTTTAACCCTGCTTTTGTTGGATGAGTCACACCATACTTTTCAGAATAAAATTTTTGATTTTTTTCATCTGCAACTTCAAAATATCCAGCGCCTTGATGTGGTTGGCATCCCATGTCAGCTGCACCTTGAACATTGTTTTGACCTCTTAATGGATTTACTCCAACTCCTTTCCTTCCAATGTTTCCTGTGATCATTGCAAGGTCAGCAATTAACATGACAGTCTTTGATCCTTGTTCATGCTCTGTAACCCCAAGACCATGAAATTCCATAGAATTTTTGGCGGTTGCATATGCTATTGCAGCTTCTTTAACCAACTGTTTATCTACACCAGCAACTTTTGCTAAATGATCAACGTCTTGTCTTTCAATTTCTTTTAAAAAATTATCAAATCCCTCAGTTCTATCTCTTATGAAATCTTCATTATATAATTTTGATTTAACTATAAAATGTAACATCATATTAAGAACTGCAACGTTAGTCCCCGGTCTTAATTTAATATGATAGTCTGCAAGTTTTGCAATTTCTGTTGTAATAGGATCCAAAACGATTAGTTTTTTTCCTTTCATAACTTGTTGTTTAATTTTTGCACCTGTTACAGGGTGTGCATTAGTTGGATTTGCTCCAATAACTAAAAATAAATCAGCGTGATAAATATCCTCTGTAGAATTAGTAGCAGCACCAGTTCCAAAAGTTTGTTGCATTCCCCAAGCAGTAGGTGAATGACAAATTCTAGCGCAACAATCTACACTATTAGTCCCAACAGCTGCTCTTATCATTTTCTGAAAAACATAGTTTTCTTCGTTAGTGCATCTTGCAGAAGAAATTCCAGCAAATGCATCTGGTCCATGATCTTTAACAATTCTTTGCATCTCTTTTTTAATAAAATCATATGCCTCATCCCAACTTGCTTCATGAAATTTACCATTTCTTTTAATCAAAGGAGTTTTTAGTCTATCTGGATGATCATAAAAACCAAAAGCATATCTTCCTTTAATACAAGTATGTCCCGCATTAACCTCAGTTTGCTTTGGAGTATCTATCGCAACAACTTTATCATTTTTAATCGATGCTTCTAAATTACATCCAACACCACAATAAGAACATGTGGTTCTTACTTTTTTATCAACCGCTGCTGATTTTGATTGAAAAACATCTGAAATAGCGTCAGTAGGACATGTGTGCGCACATGCTCCACATGATACACAAGACGAGTCACCAAACATCATATCATTATCAGTTGTAATTCGAGATTCAAAACCTCTACCAGACATCGTAAGTACGAATGATCCTTGAATTTCATCACAAGCTCTTACACATCTTCCACAATTGATGCAGTTATCTAAATTCATTCTCATATAATCATGAGAGGTATCTCTTGGAATTCCTTTATGTTGTTTAGGACTATTATATCTATGATCAGAAATACCTAAATCATTAGCAACTGTCTGAAGTTCACAATTGTTGTTTACTTCACATGTATTGCACTCCATTGGATGATCAGTTAGAACTAATTCTACTATATTTTTTCTTAAATTTTGAAGGTTTTCATTAGAAGTAAAAATATGTTGGTTTTCAGCTACTGGAGTATGGCATGAAGCAACTACTTTAGTAGGTCCATCTTTTTCTAACGCTACTTCTACAGAACAAACTCTACAAGCACCATAAGGAGCAAGATTTGGATCATCACAAAGAGTGGGAACTTTTTTTTCTCCAACGTAACTTTTTACAAATTTTAAAATAGATGTGTGGTTAGCACCAATTTCATATGGTTTTCCATCTATATAAGCAATTTTTCTTTTTTCAGAGCTCATTAATTATCTTTTACCATATCACTTTTCATTTCATCACCAAAATACTTTAAGATGTTCATAATAGGAGTAGGTATTGCACCACAAAGAGCACATAAACAGCCTTTTTGCATAGTAATCAATAATTCATTCAATAATTTCAGTGGAATTTTGGATGTCTTTTTCTTAACTTGATCAAACATTTCCTTGCCTCGGTAGGAGCCAAGTCTTCCAGGAAAACATTTGCCACATGATTCTTCTGCTGAAAATTCAAATAAGTGATGAATATATTCTGTCATTGGAAAATTTTTTGGAATACTCACAACACTTGCGTGGCCTAACATAAATCCTTTTGCAGTAAACTCTTGAAAGTCAAGATTTAAGTTATCTATCTCAATTAAAGGAACCACTCCACCCAAAGGGCCACCTATTTGAAATGCTTTGACTTCTTCTTTGTAGCCGCCACCAATCTCATTAAATATTTTTTTCATTGGGGTTCCCATATCTATTTCATAAACTCCAGGATTATTAAAAAAACTATCTAAACAAACTAATTTAGTACCTGCTGATTTTTTATTACCAATTGATGAAAATTTTTCTGATCCATTTATTAATATTCCTGATGCAGCAGCTAAGGTTTCTACATTATTAACTACAGTTGGTTTTTTATAAAGTCCTTCAGTTACTGGAAAAGGTGGTCTTACATCTACTTCAGCTCTTCTTCCTTCTATTGATGCAATTAGTGCTGTTTCCTCTCCACAAATATATGCACCTTGTCCAATACAAATTCCTAAATCAAATGAAAAACCTGTTCCTAAAATATTTTCACCCAAAAGCCCCAATTTTTTTAGTGCATTTATACTTCCGTTTATAGCTTCAATAGATTTAGGATATTCACCTCTTATATATAAAACTCCTTCATCACTTCCTATAACATAACCACAAATTACCATTCCAAAAATAACTTTAAGAGGTTGATCTTCTAATAAATATCTATCAGAAAATGCACCTGAGTCTCCCTCATCCGCATTACATATTACATACTTTTTCTCTCCTTTTGCTTTACTACAAAAGTCCCATTTCATTCCTGTAGGAAAACCAGCCCCACCTCTTCCAGTTAAATTTGAATCTAGTAATGATTTCACAATTTCTTTTTTGTCTTTTTTTAAAAATTTATCTAAATGGTCTTTAAATTGTTCAACAGAGGAAAGTTTATCATCCATCAAAAAACTTGTTGTGGCAAAACTTTTTGAAAAAAATTTTTCCTGTTTTATATCTTCACCTTTTAAAATTTGATCAATTTTTTCAATATCTTTTCCAGCATAATTTTCTCCATCATAATGAAATGCATGGTTTTCGTAGCAATGTCCTAAACAGAACATTTCACCAACCTTGTCATCACCTAATTTTTCTTTTAATTTATCTTTTAACTTTTCCTGTGTTCCAGCACACATACAGGCACTGCCATTACACACAAAAGCTTTTTTTTCTCTATGCGATGGTCTTAAAAATTCATAAAATGTTTCAGCTCCATGTATTGTTGAAACACCCAAATTGTATTCTTTTGCGATTTCTTTGATATCTTTTGGTGTCTCACTTAGGACATTTTCAGACATTTTTTTAAATAAATTGTCCTTTAAACCAATTCTTCCAGATAAATTACTTATATTTTTTGACACCGCAAAATTCCTCTTAACTCACAATAACTTTTTGGTTATTTGTGTAAATATTAAAACTATCTTCTTTTACGAAACCTATCAAGGTCATGTCAAATCTATTCGCAAGATCAATTGCTAGGCTTGTTGGCGCACCCACTCCTATCATTAACCCAATATTAGTCATCAAAACTTTTTGAACTAACTCAAAATTTAGACGTCCAGAACATGTGATAAATTGGTCTTCAGGCTTTAGAAAACCATTCAATAATGAATCACCAATCAATTTATCTAAAGCATTATGTCTACCTACATCCTCCTTTAACGATAGTAAATCACCATTAGATGAAAAAAGTCCGCTAGCGTGGATTCCTCCAGTTTTGGCAAATTCAGACTGATTTTGTCTAAGTGTATTAGGAGATTTAATTATTATATCTTTCGATATCTTAGGGTTCGATTTAGATGCTTTTTGTTTTTTTGTAATTTCTAAGGCATCAAGAGAGGATTTACCACAAACACCACAGGATGAATTAGACAAAAAATCTCTTTTAATTTTTGAAATATTTATATTTTTAGAGTTATTTAATGTAACTATTATTTTATTTTGAATATTGTACTGACCTACCTTCTCTCCAAAACTTTCAATACTTTCAATATCTTTAATATTCTCAATAATCTGTTCATTAAATAGAAAACCTCTTACTAAATCTTCATCATTTCCAGGAGTTCTCATTGTTATTGATAAACTTCTTGAAATAAACTTTTCATTGTCTTTATATTTTAATGAAATTTCCAATGGCTCCTCTATTGAAATAAAATCTTCAGTATTTTCTAATCTATTTTTTTTAAATTTTGTCACTTTATATTTTGAATTCATTAAACTATTTTAAGGGATAATTTTTTTTTAAAATAAATTTATTTATTAAGATTGCTAAAATAATTATTACAAAACACCCTGAAATTATTGGAAATAATAAATATTCATAAGACACACTACCAATTATAACCATAACCGGATTTCCACCAGCAGGAGGATGAACTACGTTTAGAAATATCATAAAAAAAATTCCTACACCTACTGCTATTGCTATATTAATATATATCGGTAACGGTATAAAATTTACAAATATAACACCCACCAAAGCCGTCACTAGATGTCCAAAAAAAACATTTCGAGGTTGTGCAAAAGGACTTTCAGGAAAACCAAATAACAAAACCATTGATGATCCAAATGAAGCAGCTAAAAATAAACCAAACATACTTTTGTATGTAAGAACTGTTAATATTCCAATTGTGAATGCTGAAAAGATTCCAGCAATTAAAGCTTTTTTAAAAACTTCTTTTTTAAACTCGATCATTTAGAGCTTTAGCGACTGTTCTTAAAGGAAGTAATAAACATTCTTTCCTTGATTTGTTTTTCTTATCAAAAAGTTCCTTAAACTTTACCCAATTTTTTTCTAAATTTATTTTAGTATTTTCAAAAATACTTTCACAAGTATTAATGAAATTTTTAACTTCTTCTAAATTTTTATCTTTGATATTTTGTGAAAGTAGGCTTACAGACGCTTGACAATAAACACACGACTTACATTGATAGCCCATATCAATTATCTTATCATCTTTCACAATTAGACTAATTTCCATTTCATCACCACACATTGGATTCTTATTTTTTGATTTGTGAGTGTGTTTATTTAGGATTTTATTGTTTTCTGTATTTGAGGCTATTTCTAAAATTCTTAAGTCCATATTAACTCTTTAAATCAATCATTAATGTTTTATATTTTCTTAAATGGATCATAACAAGATTTTAGGCGTTGTACTAGCTGGAGGAAAGTCACAAAGATTTGGAGAAGACAAATCTCAAGTCAAATTACATGGTAAAATACTAATTGATTATATTCTTTCAGAAATAATTGATCAATTTGAGGAAATTTTAATAGTCACAAATAATGAAATTAAATTTAAATTCTCAAAGAAAATATCAATAACTAAAGATCTAATAGAAGGTGTCGGACCTTTAGGAGGTATTCTAACCGCAATGAAATGGATAAAAAAAAATAACAAAAACTATAAATGGATATCAACTTTTCCCTCAGACACACCTTTTTTCACAAAAAATGAGTTAAAAATCTTTTATAAAAAAATTGATATTCAAAAGAGCAAATTATTTTTTATTAAAAATAAAAAAATGAGACATAATATATTTGGTCTTTGGTCAATGGATTTAATGGAAAAGTTAGATAACGATTTAAAAAAAGGAGAGCGGAAAGTAGAAGTTTGGGCTGATACTGCTGGTGTTGAAATAATAAATATTGAATACGAAAAAAAAGATCCTTTTTTTAACATTAATACTAAGGAAGATTTAGAAAAAGCATATAAGATGTTAGAAAATGATTAGTTATAAAAATTCAAGAAGAATATTAAAAAAATCAAAGATTAAAATTGATAATGAAATTTTGGATGTAGACAATTGTATAAATAGAGTTTCTGCAGATAATATATTTTCTAAAGTAAATAATCCCGCCGCAGATAATGCAGCTTTCGATGGATATGTGATTAAATCAAAAGATACTAAAAACTTAAATAAAAAAAAAAGTAGATTATTTAAAATTTTAGGTACGATCGCTGCAGGTGATAAGACTATTAAAAAAAAATTTAGAAATTTTCAAACTTTTGAAATAATGACGGGTTCAATTATCCCAAAAGGGTTTGATACAATTATACCTATAGAGAAAATAAATTTTTATCCAAATAAAACAAAACCTAAATATATTTTGATTAATAAAAAAATTAAAAAGAGCCAACATATTAGATTTAAAGGATCTGATTATAAAAGAGGTGATCTATTAATTAAAAAAGGTACAATTTTGCAATCTAATCATATCTTAGCTTTGAAATCTTTAGGTGTAGATTCTATTAATGTTAGAAAAAAACCAAATATATTATTTTTTTCCACTGGCAATGAAATATCAAATAAAAAAAAAGTTTCTGAATGGCAAGTTAGAAATTCAAATAGTCATTATATAAAATCTCTAGGTAATAATTTCCTTTTTAATTTTAAAAATGGAGGAATATTGAGAGATAATCAAATAGTTAAATTTGAAAAAAAAATAAAAAAAGTTTTCAATTCAAAAATTGATATTATTCTTACATCTGGTGCAGTATCAGCAGGAAAATTTGATTTTATTCCTACTGTTATTAAAAAATTTAAATTATCAAACTATTTTAAAAGTGTTTCAATAAGACCGGGCAAACCTCTTATGTTTGCTAAATTTAAAGGAAAACAACAAGTCATATTTGGTTTACCTGGGAACCCAATTTCTTCAGCAGCTTGTTTTAGATTTTTTGTTTACCCATATCTTCATGAGATATTAGGGATCTCTGAGGAAAAACCATTTAAAGCAATTTTAAAAAACCATTTTATTAAAAAAAACAATTTTACAAGATTCGTAAAAAGTAAAATTAATACAACTAAAAATGGTAAAATCGAAACTGAAATATTAAAAGGTCAAGAGTCATTTAAAATTCAATCATTTATTAAATCGAATATTTGGACCTTGTTACCATCGGGTAAATCTAAATTTAAAAAAGGGGATATTGTGGATTGTTATCTTCCAAATTACTCACAAAAAATTTTAATTCATTAAAGCTATTTTTGTTGTAGTTCAAACTAATAAGAATTAAATATTTCAATATGTTCGAACTTAAAAATGAAAAAATCGCTATCCCTTTAGTTCTATTTGCAGGTTTACTTTGGTCTTTTGGTCCATTGGTAGTTAGATACATGAACGAGCCTAGTTTAGTTCCTTGGCAATATATTTTTGGAAGAGGCTTAACAATATTTATAATTTTAAATTTGTATTTATACTTTGAAGAGGGAATAAATTTTTACAAAAATTATAAAAAGATAGGGAAATCAGGTCTTATAGGTGGAGTTGGCCTTGGAATTGCAATGATTTCATTCATTTATTCCATCACTAACACAAGTGCTGCTATTACACTTTTATGTTTAGCTGCAATGCCTTTCTTTACAGCATTGCTAGCATTTTTATTTTTAAAAGAAAGAATTTCTTTGAATGTTTGGGTATCGATTTTTATTGCTACTATTGGAATAGTGATTATGGCACTAGGTAATACAGAAAAAAATTCTTTAGTTGGTTTTGTTTTTGGTATCACTTCTTCCATAGGTTTTTCTGTTTTTTCAGTTTCTTTAAGATGGAGAAAAGAAACTCCAAAGTTTACTACTGTGGCTGTTGCTGGTTTATTCTGTTTTATTTTTGCAACAGTTATGATCCTCATTAAAAATCAACCTTTTTTTGCTACAAGTTATAATAGCGCTATGTTTTCATTACACGGAACTTTAGTTTGTTTAGGTTTGATTTTATATTCTATTGGATCAAAAGCTATTCCAGCTGCTGAGCTTACTTTGTTATCTCTTACTGAAGTGATAGGCGGTATTTTCTGGGTATGGTTACCTTTATTAGGTATTAATGAAGTTCCATCTACAAATACTATTGTGGGAGGCTTTTTTCTTTTTGTCTCATTAGTTTATTACAGTCTTATTATGCGATGGAATAAAAGATATATTGCTCTGAATTAAATCTAAATTTTATGGAACGTCCTGATTTTTTTACATTAAAAAATGGTGAAAAAGTAAAATTACCATTTACTAAAAAAGAGTATGACGAGAGAGTAAAAAAACTAAGAGAGGTGATGAGTAAAAATAATCTAGATATGATTATTTTGACGTCTATGCATAATGTTGCTTATTACTCTGGTTTTATTTATTGTTCGTTTGGTCGTCCTTATGGATGTATTATCACTCAAAAAAAAATTTCTACAATTTCAGCAAATATTGATGCTAGCCAACCGTGGAGAAGATCACATTGTGATAATATAATTTATACTGATTGGAAAAGAGATAATTTTCTTAAAGCGATAGTATCAATAATTGGTAGAGACACTCCTCCAAAAAATATAGGAGTCGAAAATGATCATGTGACATTAGATATGAGAGAAAAAATTGGTTCAATTTTTACTTTCTCAATTTTTAACGATATTTCAAAAGATTTGATGAAATTAAGAATGTTTAAATCGAGCGAAGAAATTTCAATAATTAAAAACGGCGCAAGAATAGCAGATATCGGTGGAAGTGAAATTTTAAAAAATATTAAAGAAGGCGCAACAGAGTTGGAAATTGCAATCGCAGGAAGAGACAAAATGGAAATTGAGATAGCAAAAACCTATCCTGACGCAGAATACATGGATACCTGGGTTTGGTTTCAATCTGGTATTAATACAGATGGCGCACATAATCCAAAAACAAATCGTAAAATTAAAAAAGGTGATATTTTATCTTTAAATACTTTTCCGATGATATCAGGGTATTACACCGCTTTAGAACGAACATTATTTTTAGACTCTGTTAATGACGAGTCATTAAAGGCATGGGAAGCAAACGTAAAAGTTCATAAAAGAGGCTTGGAATTGATTAAACCTGGAGTTAAGTGTGCCGATATATGTAATGAATTAAATGAATTATTTGCTGAACTTGGATATTTGCAATATAGAACATTTGGTTATGGACATTCATTTGGAGTTCTTTCTCATTTTTATGGAAGAGAAGCTGGTCTTGAGCTTAGAGAGGATATCGATACTGTTTTAGAGGAAAATATGGTGATTTCGATGGAACCAATGATTTTGATACCTGAGGGAAAACCAGGAGCAGGTGGTTATCGAGAACATGATATTTTGGTTATAAAAAAAAATGGAGCTGAAAATTTAACAAAGTTTCCGATTGGACCGGAGCATAATGTTGTTGAAGGATAAATGAAAAAAAAAAGAAAAATTGTTAATAGTTGGAATGAATGGGATCCACTTAAACATGTAATAGTTGGTAGAGCGGATGGAACTTGTATACCTTCACCAGAACCAGCTTTAGATGCAAAAGTTCCAGAAGACTCTGATATGAGAGGTAAATTTGGTCCAAGAACTAAAGATACCGTAGATAAAGCAAATCAACTTTTAGATGACTTTTCAAATATACTTATGAAAAGAGGCATAAAAGTAGACAGACCCATACCAATTAATTTTAATCAAAAAACATCAACCCCAGATTGGGAAGCAGAAACTATGTTTGGATGTATGCCTCCAAGAGATGTTCTATTAACTGTGGGAAATGAAATTTTAGAAGCAACTATGAGTTATCGATGTCGATGGTTCGAGTATTTGTGTTATCGACCTCTTTTAAAAGATTATTATAATAATGATCCTAATATGAGGCATGAGTCAGCGCCAAAACCGAGACTTACAGATGCTGATTATCGTAAAGATTATTTATCGGATAAAATTGGAATTCAAAAAAGACTTCAATGGACAGAGGATAAATTTTTTGTAACTACGGAGGAGGAGCCACTATTTGATGCAGCCGATGTGTTGAGATTCGGAAAGGATTTAGTAGTTCAGCATGGTTTTACAACAAATTTAAAAGGTATTGATTGGTTAAAACGACACTATGAAGATCACAGAGTACATGCAGTAAACTTTCCTGGTGATCCTTATCCAATACATATTGATGCAACATTTACACCAATTAAAGAAGGTTTAATAATCAACAACCCCCAAAGAAGATTACCAAAAGAACAAAAAAAATTATTTGAAGATAATGGCTGGAAAATAATAGATGCAGCCCAACCAGCTCACAATAAGCCGCCGCCTTTATGCTATTCTTCAGTATGGTTATCGATGAATGTTTTAGTATTAGATCCGAAAACAGTGTGTGTAGAAAAAAGTGAAAATTATCAAGCAGAACAGCTAGACAAATTAGGAATGGAAGTAATTCCAGTAGAATTGAGAGATGCTTATGCTTTTGGTGGAGGCCTTCATTGTTGTACAGCTGATGTTTATAGAGAAGGTGATTTGAAGGATTATTTTCCTAAACAATAGAATATTTGTTTATTTTTTCTTTGTTCAAATTAGTTTACATTAATTACTATTGTTATAAACATAATATCAATTTTAGATTATAGTTACTAAATGTATAAAATTTTTATCAAAAGCACATTACAAAAAAAAATTATATACCTACTTATAATTTATATAATATTCGGTGTATCCATAAATTATTTAACAAATTACCAATTTTTTTCCTCATTATATGAAAACGGACTAAGTGTTTTTGTTAATTATGTTTTTAAAGATAATATTGTTTTTGTTGGAAAACATTTACAAGCTGCAGATAAAAATTTTTATTACATTTATTTGAGTTTTTTTATTTTTTTATTAGGTATATCTTTAATCAAAAGCTCAAATAAGATTATTTATAGAAAGAAATTTCTTCTAAATGATAAGGAGGAAAATCTTTTTTCTAAAAAAGAAATTTATATTAAAATTATATTAGCTTGTGCATTTAGTCTATTCCTTGAACTTGCTATAATAAGAATTCACTCTAGTTTTCTTCATTATTTTAGTTTTTTAAAAAATGTGAGTTTAATTTCATGTTTTCTGGGACTGGGAATTGGCTACTCACTAAAAAGATATAAAGTTTTTTCTCTAAACTGGATTTTTCCACTTCTTTTTTTACAATTAGTGATGATTTATTTTTTAAGTGATACTCCAGTGTCAATGGCTCTTTTAAATCCTGTTTCAGAAAGATTGACAATGGGTATAGATACAGCATCAAATTTTACTCACTTAATCTTAATCTATATTTTTACTGTTTTTATATTCATTTTTAATGCTTTATGTTTTGTTCCAATAGGACATCTAATTTCTAGATTAATGATTAATTTAGAAAATTTAAAAGCGTATAGTTATAATTTAATTGGTAGTCTTTTGGGAATACTGGGTTTTGTTTTAGTTAGTTTTATAAAAACGCCTCCTGCAGTTTGGCTAATTATTAGCTTCATAATTTTTTTCTTTATAATTAAAGATAACGTAAAAAATTATTTGGTTTCAATTTTCTCAATTTTGTTAATAACATTTATTTTTAGTTTAGATATAAAAAATCAAAAAAATACCATATATTCTCCTTATCAAAATATAACAATTGAGCATTTATCAACACCTCTTAATCCTGCAGTAATAAAAACATCCAATGTTTTCTATCAAGCAATGCTAAATTTATCTGACAAGACAAAGAATATTACTGGTTCAATAATTAAAGGAAATGTAATGGGTAAGCATGTTGATATAATTCATGAGGCTGAATTTTATAATTTACCTTACCTGGTAACTCCTAAAAAAATTGAAAATGTCTTAATTGTTGGAAGCGGTTCAGGAAATGACGTGGCAGCAGCAAATAGATTTGAAATAAAAAAAGTAAATGCTGTTGAAATTGATCCAGTAATAGCACAATTAGGAAAAAAACTTCATCCAGAGTCTCCATATTCAAATGCAAATGTAAACGTTGTTATCGATGACGCTAGATCTTTCATAAATAAAACAACTAATAAGTTTGATCTAATTGTTTATGGATTATTAGACTCTCAAATGAATCTTTCGTCGAAAGGAGGAATTAGACTTGATAGTTATGTTTATACGGTTGATGCGTTTAAAGAAGCTAAAGAAAAGATCAATAAGAATGGTTTTTTAATTTTAAGTTTTTTTGCTCAAACAGATGAAATAGGTTTAAAGATATTTGGTATGCTTGAAAAAGCATTTAATAAAGAACCTTTTGTTCTTAAAAGTGAGTCTAACAATAGATATGTTTTTTTGATATCTGAGAACAAATTAGATTTTAAAATAGATGGATTAAAATTTTTTAAGATTTCAAAAAAATTTAACAAAAACTTAATAAAAAATGTTGATCTATCGACTGATGATTGGCCATTTTTATATATGACGAAAAAAGTGTATCCATTATCTTATCTTTTAATAATTTTTATATTAATTATTTCATCTTTTATTTTTCTTAAAAAGGTGACAGATATTAAAGCGAATAACTTTTCTTTTTGTTGTTTTTTTCTGGGAGCTGGATTTATGCTTATAGAAACAAAGTGTATTACTGAATTTGCCAAATTATATGGGACTACATGGTTAGTGAATGCGATAGTTATTAGTACAATTTTGATAATGGCTTTTATCTCAAATTTGATAGTTATGAAAAAAATAAAGATTAATTTATATTTTAATTATTTATTATTATTTTTTTCAATTTTAGTTGGATTTATTACTTTTTCTCGATTGCTTGTAAGCATTGACAGTTTGATCTATCCATTATTATTAACTTTGCCAATTTTGTTCTCAGGAATAGCTTTTTCAAAAGAAATATTGAAGATTAAATCTACTTCACAAGCTTTATCAGCAAATATTCTAGGAGCAATGTTTGGTGGTTTTTTAGAATATAACTCAATGTATTTTGGATTTAGTTCTTTATATCTACTAGCTGGATTTATATATTTTTTTGCTTTAATTAGCTCAAAATACCAAAAAATATATAGTTAACTTTTTTTATAATTGAATAATCTTTTAAAAAGAAATCTATATTTTAAAATTATATATAAGAATAAAAAATTCAAAAAAATCCCACTTGTGTATCTAAACCTTTCTTGCTCTTGATTATTTAAAAATGTCCCAATTATAAGAATATAGATATGTAATAAAAAAATACACAAAGATGCTTTTTTGAAATTATCGTTGTCTTTAATTTTTAAAAAGTAAAAAATTAAGATTAAATAATAAAAAGTAAAAAATAAATTTATTAAAATTTTTTTTATTACCCATGAAAAATCTTTTTTTTTAAGTTTACTAAAAAAATCGAAATATTTATTAAAATTTACTGGCGGTTGAAAGTACTCAAAAGAAAAGCGATTATGTGATGCTATCAAAACTCTTAATCTATAGAAGAAATACTTTGAGAAATTATTTTTGATTTCATAAATAGAATTTTTAAGACAATACCCACTTTTATCTAACGCTTCTAAAGAATTTTGAATATGATTTTTATAAAGCAGGCTAGGGTGCTTGATATTTTGATTATATTTACCATCTTTTTCAATATTTTCGGATAAATTATTGTAACCACATGTCTTTCTTAACTCATCATTCCAATATATTAATCCTGACATATTTTGTCCTAAACCACTTCCATTTCCAAAAAAGTTAAATTCATGTTTGTTTTTTATCGATGGGGTTAAAGATAATAAAAAAAAGATTAAAGATATTATTAAGGATTTAATTTCAAAAATATTTTTTAAATATGCTATCAAGAAATAAACTATGATTATAAATATTGGATGAAAAATAGGCCATGTCCACGTTAACATTAAAGACAGAGATAATATATAATATTCGTATCTTATATTCTTACTTTTAGCCAATAAATAAAAATTATAAAAAATCAGAAAAAAAACGAAGCATGAGAAATGATTATATAATGCATAATTTTCAAAAAAAATTAAAGACGGATTTAAGATTATAGTTAACAAACTTATTAAAAAAATTTTATTATTAAGATTAATTTTGATTTTTAATTTATAAATCACAAATAAAATACCTATTGAAAAAGACCAATGAATTAAAAGTAAAATATTTTTTGCCAAATCTTCATTTTGACCAGATATCTTAATTATCGAACCAATTAACATATTCCATAATGGAGGTTGGTAATGAAAATAATATATAGTTTTTATTAGATCTTCTTTTAATAAATCTAAATTTGCAATTTGCCAATAACCAAAACCATTAAATGTTATACCTCTTTGAAAAAAAAAAATTCTAATTAAAAAAAATAAGAAAATTGAAAACAAAAAAATTTTTTTTTCTTTAAAATATGAAATATTCATGAATAATGATTTTACTATATATTAAATAAATTAACTTGGATTATTTTTTAATTTTTGAATATAGTTTATGACTTCGTCTATTTTTTCGTCTGGTATATCTTTGTAGCTAGAATCAAACTTATTTTTAATACATAAAGCCACATGAGCATATGAATTTCTTCCATTAGGATGATTTGGATGTTCAGGTAATTCATTTTTCAAATAATCACCAGCTTCTTGAATAATTTTCCAAAGTTTAATTGCATTTTTTTTATTCATTAATTTTAGAATACTATAATGTAATATCAAAAAAACAAATATGTCTAAAGTTTTAAAATTAGGAATTACGAATAATAATAATAAAAAAATCGTAGAGGTAAAATCAATAGATGTTCTAGCTAACAAAGGAATTATAGGTGACAGACATTTTAATGAGTATAATGATCCATATTGTCAATTATCTTTAATTGAGTCAGAGAACATTGATTATTATAACACTAAATATGGTTTAAATATTCCTTATACAGAATTCAGAAGAAACGTAATCACTAAAGGAATTAATTTAAACAATTTGATAGGGAAAAAATTACAAATAGGAAATGTCAAAGTAGAGGGGATTGATTTATGTAGACCATGTAAGCATTTAACAGAGATGCTTAATCAAGGAAATATTCTTAAAGAGTTTTTAAGAAGAGGAGGTCTTAGATGCCAAATACTTACCTCATCAAGTATATCAATTGGAGATGAAATTAAAATTTTAGATTAGTTCTCTTTTGATTTATCTACACTAAATTTTTCTAATCCACTAACGTTATTATTATCTTCAAGTTTTTCAAATTGTGCTCTTTTTTCTAATTCTTTTTGCATCAATCTTTGATCTCTTTTGATTTCTTCTTGCTCTTTTAATTTTTGTTCTCTATCAAATTTTTCTTCCCATTCCTTAATTTTTATAAATTCAAGCTCTTTTTGTTTATCTTCCTCTTCTTTAATTGCTTTTAATTCTCTATTCTTACGTCTTTGTTCTTTCAATTCTTTATTTTTTTGTTCCTCTTCTCTTACTTGTAGATCAATATCTTTTCTATTTTGCTCCTCTTCTCGTACTTTTAATTGTTTTTCTTTTTCTCTCAATTCTTTAGTAACCAAAATTAATTCTTCATCTTTTTTTATTAATCTTTCAGCTTCAGTTTTTTGTTTTTCTTCTTTTAATCTAATATCTTTTTCTCTATTTCTTAATTCATCTTCGTTGAGCTTAATTTTATTACTCTCTTTGTTGAGCCTTTCTTCCCAAGCTTTTAATTCTTTTTTCTCTTTTAAAAGTGAACTCCTTTCTTCAAGTTTTTGTAATTTTATAGTTTTAATCTTATTTAATTCTTTGTTTTTTTTATAATTTGAAAATGCATTACTTATAGAATTCGTTGTAAAGGATGCGATTTTGGCAAGTCCAACAGTGTTTTTTTTATTCTTTAATTTCTTTTTTCTTTTAAGCGCCATAATTTTTAAAAAATTATTTCACTAAAGAAATGATAATTATTCAATAAGAATTTGAAAAAAAATGTTTATATTGGGTACAACCTGAAAGTGATTATCTTTTTTGATTAAATCTGATCTTGATCTTCTTTTTTGTATTTAACTCCCTTTCTTTCTAAAATTTCTTTTACTTTTTCAGAATAAGGCTCTTCTATATGTTCGGTAGTTGGGTTTAACTCAATACCAGCGGGTGTAATAGTTTGTGGCATTGCGACAAATTGTGAGTCAGGGTTATCTACAGTTTTTCTAACTTTCATTCTGTAAATTCCAAAAAAACCAATCACTACATGAAAAAAAAATAAAAATACAAAAAATCCATTTGAACCCACTAAGTCCATAAATATTGAGCATAGAAATGGTCCACTCATGGCACCTAATCCAAACGCAAATTGAAGTCCTGCTCCAGCAGCAACAAATTTATCCTTAGATATATAGTCATTTGTATGAGCTAAAATCAAAGAAAACATTGGTAGGCTGCAAAATGAGAATAAAATAAAGAAAATGTAAAACCATGTTTTGCTTGTTGCAAGACCTCCAGGTAAATACATTTGTCTCGAAACTAATATTGCAAAAATAGCAAATACAGCAGCTCCAAAAGTACTAAAAACAATTACTTTTCTTCTATCGTACATATCAGATATTTTTCCAATTGGAAATTGAGCAACTGCACCTGAAATAGCTAAAAGAAATGTTACAATGGAAATTTCCAAAATTGTAAAATTCATTGAAGTTGCATAAACTGCTAATAAAGTGAATAAGGCTGATTGTATTGTTCCATAAAAAAGAGAACTTACCATTCCAAAAGGAGAAGCATTATATAGTTCTTTAAGTTTCATAGCTTTGATACTTTTAAATGTTGGTGGTTTTTTCTTAGTTAACAAAATAGGTATTAATGCAGCTGATGTAATTACAGAGACCAGTATAAAAGGTTGAAAATTTTTGGGGCTACTAAAATTTAGTAAAAACATTCCCACTCCTAGCGCTCCATAAAGTACAACCATGTAAATAGATAATACACTTCCTCTATTTTTATTACTCGATCTATCATTAAGCCAACTTTCAGCAACTGTATAAATACAAACCATACTTATTCCAGTTAGCACCCTAAGTAAAAACCAGATAAAAGGGTTTATTAATATTGAATGTACTAAAATTACAAGAGAAGCAAGCGACGCAAAAGCTGCAAAAACTCTTATGTGTCCTACACGCGATATAATATTTGGTATTGTTGCTGCTCCTATAAAATATCCAACAAAATACCCTGACATCATAAATCCAGTAGCAGTTAGACTAAATTCTTCCTGAACAGCTCTTACTCCTAGAAGAGATCCTTGAAAACCATAAGCCATCATTATGAATCCCATCCCTAAAAATAACGCCCAAGAATTTTTTAAAACTTTATTCATAAAAACAGCAGTAAATATTCGCCATGTATTATTAAATCAAGTCTTAATTGTGACAAGCTTATGAATTTTTAAGCTTAAGAAATGAGTGAATTGCAATAGTAGCAATTATTATTGCTCCACCCTGAAGGGTCTCTATACTAGGCTGTTCTTTAATTATTAACCAAACCCAAATTGGACCAATTATAGTTTCTAATAAAAAAAATAAGTTAACTTCTGCAGCCTGGATAAATCTTGGCGCTATAGTTACTAAAACAAAAGGTATAGCTACACACATAATACACATTAAAGGGATTATAAATAGGTCTTGATCAATAAGAACAAAACTTTCAATAAATAATAAAGCAAAAGTTGCAACTAACAATTTTCCAACAACTGCGGATGGGACTAAGTTTTTTGATTTTGCCGATCTTACAGTTATAGCTCCTACAGCTAAACCCACAGCTGTCACAAATCCTAAAATATCTCCATAAAAATTACCCAACTTTAAAGAGTCAAAGAAAATATAAATAATTGCCAAAAAAGTAATTATTATTGAAATCCATGTTTTTTTATCAGGTGGTTCTTTTAAAATAATTGCTCCAAGAATAGCTGAAATCATTGGAGCTGTTGCAATCATTACAAGTGTGTTTGCAACATTAGTATTTTGAATTGAGACAACAAATGTAATATTAGTTAAGCTAAATGTTATTATGTATATCAATCCATGATATCCACTATTAAAAAGAATCTTAAAAAAATTTAATTTATAAATTACAAGCATTCCAAAAAAAACGACAAAAAATGGAATTATACCTCTATAAAAAACTAATCCCCATGTTTCAACATTTGATAATCTTATAAACAATGAGTCAGGAGTAATGAACATTACAGCCACAAAAGCCATTAAAGAACCTTTTTGCTGGTCTGAAAGGTTTTTCATGCTTTCAATTCTATCCAAAAAGTTTTTGCAAGATTAACTTTTGATAGATCATAAAGGGTTTTTAATCCAGTTGGGGAAGTTACGTTAATATCACCATTTAGTTTTTGATCAATAAAATCAATTCCTGCAAAAAATATTCCTTTATTTTTTAAATCTTTGGCAATTTTTTTTGATATTTTTTTTTCAATTGATGTGAGATTAATATTTATCGCTTTTCCACCTTTACTTAAATTGCTTAAAAAAGACCCTTTTTTAGGGACTCTTGATATTGCACCAACTATTTTTCCATTAATAATGAATACTCTTTTGTCTCCTTTATTGATTTTAGGTAGGAATTTTTGACACATAATATGACTATGTTTTTTTATTAATTTTTTAATCAATCTTAGATTTAACTTAGATAGTAAGTAAATATCATTTCCGCCAAAACTATGTATTGGTTTTATAATAATTTTTCGGTTTATCTTAAAAAATTTTTTTATTTCCTCAATATTTTGAGTAAATAATGTATCTGGCATAAAATTTTGATATTTAGCTGAATAGAGTTTTTCAGAAATATTTCTAATCGAGGTTGGGTCATTTATAATTTTTACTTTATCTTTGATATTATCTAAAATGTAAGTTGTAGATATATACTCAATGTTAAATGGTGGATCTTGTCTAATTAGAATAAATTTACAATTTTTTAGTTCAAGTTTTTGTTTTTTTATGATTTTAAAAAAATTTTTTTCTTTGTAATCAAATTTAATAAAAAAACCATTAGCAATAATTTTAGATTTTACAATAGATAAATTTTTTGGATCATAATAAAATATTTTATACTTATTTTGAATTTCTCTAGCTAAAAAAATAGTTGTGTCAGTTTTTGGATTAAGAGTAGAAGGATGATTTCCTTGAATAGCAACTATTTTACTCATCATAAAGTTCACTTAAATCTTCACTTTTTGAAAATTTGTTAATCATATGTTCTGCATTTGTTGTTTTATTATCAATTAGTCTTTGTAAGTGATTTAAAAATAATGTTTCATTTTTTTGATTTTTGTTCAGTATGTCTCTATTTTCTAAACCTTTCTTTGATAAATCTAAGAAAGTTGATGCCCAATAATGAAGATCTTTACCCATTAACTGTGTATTGAAACCTTTCTGTGGGGCTTCAAGATAAGCATTGATTATTTTATCTTTATCCCATTTAGTAATTATTTTGTAAACTTCATCGAGATTTCCATATAAAATTCCAACATAAAAAGCAGGTCCTGCACAGAGACAATCCCAACCACAAGTATCCATGGATCTTAGCTCTATGTATTTCTTTAATCTATTCTCTGTAAATATTGTGCTTAAATGAGTAGATAAATCACTTTCTGTTGGCAATCTATTATTTATCTCATTAATTTTTTGTTTCATAAAATCTTCAAAAGTATAATTTTTTCCAGATATATAGTTTTCTTTATTTTGAATAAATAAGATTGGAAATTTCATAATAAAATCTGCATATTTTTCAAAATTTAAATCTTCAAAAAATAATTTTGGCAGTCCACCTCTAGCAGTGTTTTGCCAAACTTTAGATCTATAAGATAGATAATTACTCTTTTTTTTTTCAACGATAGAAGAATTTGAAAATAATGAGATTGAAATAGGTACAATTGAATTAACAACTCTAAATTTTTTGATGAAATCTGCTTCAGACTCATAATCAATATTTAGTTGAGTTCCACAAGTTCGGTACATCATATCAAGACTTAATTCACCTCCTAAAGGCATGTCTTTTGTCATTAATTTATATCTCTGCTTGGGATTATTTGGAACTTCATCGAGTTTAGATATTGGGTCAAAACCAGCACTTACAATATTAATATTAAGTTTTTTTGTTACTTGTTTTAGTTCAAACAAATAATCTTGAGACTCTGCACATGCTTCATGGATATGATTGAGTTTTTCACCAGATAACTCTATTTGGTTCCCTGGTTCAAGTGTAATGTTTTTTCCACCTTTATTTAATCCAATTATATTTTTTTTTTCTAAAATAGGTTTCCAGCCAAACTCTAACAAAGCCGAAAACATTTCTTTTATTTTGGAGTAATCAACACGTTTATTATTTTGATTGTTGAATAAAAACTTTTCATGTTCAATTCCAATTTTAAAATTCTTATTATTTTTTAATCCTGATTTAAAATAATTAATAATTTGTTCTTTTCTATAAATCATGATGTATTTAATATTACTTTATTAAATTATTTAAAGTAAAGAATAGGGTTTCCTAGAAAATATTCTTTTTACCATAGGAGCAAAATCCTCCAATGACATACTTTCATAATCTGGGTCAAATGAAGCTTGATCCCATCTTTCACAAAAATTTAATGCATCGTTATAGTATTCATGATCCTTGTATTTTTCTCTTTGGTTTTTATTTTTTCCTAGATGATGTGCATAATAATACATTTGAAATTCACCATGTTTTTCAATTATCCAATGAGTTTTTTTACTGACATACGGTTTAAGAACTGCCGCGGCATATTCAGAATGGTTTAAGGGTGCTAATTCATCACCGATATCATGTAGCAAAGCAGCCACTACCATTTCCTCTTCAGCTTTATCCTTGAATGCTCTTGTCGCTGTTTGGAGAGAGTGTTCAAGTCTTGATATTTTATATCCTTCTAAAGTTGATGTTAATCCTTTCATAAAATTTAAAATCCTATCTGCAGTTTTGTTGATGTATTCTTGTTCATATTTATCTAATAAAAGATATTCATCTTTAGTTCCATTCTTCATTTCAGTAAATCTAACAGTTTTCATCTAATTATTTGATGCTGTGTTTAATAAAGATAGTTGTGTAATTTTGCTATCACCTAGCTCATCTATTGGTTTTACAGGATAATCTCCTGTAAAATAATGATCTGTTAATTGCGGATAATTTTCATTTCTTTTATCAAATCCAATAGCTCTGTACATTCCATCTAAAGTTAAAAATTTCAAAGTTTTTGCACCAATATATTTGCAAATTTCATAATTTGTTTTATTTGCGGCCAACAATTCTTTTTTCGTAGGAGTATCAACTCCATAAAAGTCAGGATACTTTATTTCTGGACAAGCAATTCTGACATGAACTTCACTAGCACCAGCATCGTATAACATTTTTACTATTTTATGAGATGTTGTTCCTCTAACTAAAGAGTCATCAACTAAAATAATTTTTTTGTTTTTTATTGCTGATTGATTTGCATTTAATTTTAATTTTACTCCTAAACTTCTAATTTTTTGACTCGGCTCGATAAAGGTTCTTCCTACATAATGATTACGAACTAATCCTAATTCAAAGTTCATACCTAAATTCTGTGCAAAACCAAGTGCAGCCGCGTTTCCAGAATCTGGAACAGGGACAACAATATCAGCATTTATATCATTTTCTTTTGCAAGTTCTGCCCCAAGATTTTTTCGATGTTCATAGGCAGTTTTACCATCAAGTATACTGTCTGGTCTTGCGAAATAAATATATTCGAAAACACAAGGTCTTACCTTTTTTAAAGGAAAAGGTTTAATACTTTTAAGTTGGTTATTTTCAATTAAAACTATTTCACCATTTTCAACATCTCTGATAAATCTTGCTCCAATAATGTCTAAGGCACACGTTTCAGATGCTAAGACATAACTATTTTTAAGTTTTCCAATCACCAAAGGTCTAATTCCATAAGGATCTCGTACTCCTACTAATGAAGTTTGTGTAAGCATTACCAAGGCAAAACCACCTTGTATTTGAAAAATTGCATCTACAATTTTATCTATTGTTTTTGCCCTTTTTGACTTTGCTATTAGTTGTACAATAGTTTCTGTGTCAGATGTTGTGTAAAAAATTGCACCATCTTCTACTAGTTTTTTTCTTAAAGAAATTGAATTAGTTAAATTTCCATTATGTGCTACTCCGATTCCACCCGCATTAGTATCAGCAAAAAATGGTTGAATATTTCTTAGTGTATTTTCACCAGTGGTACTATATCGATTATGTCCGATAGCATAATTTCCTGGAAGTTTATTCAATACTTTTTCTTTATTAAAATTATCACCTACTAATCCAAATCTTTTTTCTGAGAAATATTGTTTTCCATTAAAAGAAACTATTCCACAACCTTCTTGACCTCTGTGTTGAAGAGCATGAAGTCCTAATGCAGTCAAAGCAGAAGCATCTTTGGCATTACTTACTCCAAAAACACCACATTCCTCTTTTAGCTTTGGACTAAAGTTCTTCAATTTTTTCTTTAGAGTCTTGATACGTTTTTTCATTAGGAAATTCTTTCAATAAATAACTACTACCTTTTTCAATATATGGAAAGACGTATGATTTCTTTAAATTTTTTGGCCATTTTTCATAGTTATACACAACATGCACTGCTGAAAATATACATACACATATAATATATCCTCTTACGAATCCAAAAAAGAATCCAAAAACAGTATCCAAACTACCAATCCCCGTATATTTAATTGCTTTACTGATTGCTTTATTAATCATTAAAACTAAAAAAATCACAATTATAAAAATTGTTAATCCAAGGCCAATATCAAGAATGTATTCATTATCAATTATATTTTTTAAATATGGTTTGACTCTTGGAAAAATCATTAAAGTTATAATGTAAGCAAACAACCATTTTGCCATTGATAAAATACTTAAAACAAATCCTTTTTTGTAACATTTGATCAAGGAAAGAATGGTTACAACAAGATATGTTAAATCAATTACGGAAGTAATTTTAAAAAAATTTACTATAAAATCCTGCATTAAATTATTTTTCGAATGGTTTTATTAACAATATTAAAGATGGGAGCAAAGTTAGGACTGATATCATTGCTAATAACATAGCCATTCCTGTAAAAATACCAAAATAAATAGTTGGAATAAATTTTGATAAGACCAAAATAGAAAATCCAAAAACGATTGTAATAGAGGTATTTAAAATTGCCCTTCCTACTGTTGAGTGACATAATTTTAAAGTTTTTTGATAATCTTTAGAATTATTAAACTCCTCCTTAAATCTATAGATGTAGTGGATGCTATTATCCACAGCAATACCAATCGTAATTGCAGCAATTGTTATTGTCATCATATCTAATGGAATACCAAGCAACCCAATAATTCCTAAAATAAAAAATGCTGCAATGAAATTTGGAACAACTCCAATCAAAGAAAGCTTGATATTTTTAAAAAGCACGACAAACATCAAAAATATTCCAATCATTACTAAGCCTAGAGTTAGTATTTGTGACTTGAATAAGCTTTGAAGCAAATTATTAAACAAAATCAACACACCGGCGAGTTTAAATTCATTCTTATTTAATCCAATTTTATTTTCTAAATCATCATTAATTTTATTTATTAAATCATTTCTTTTCAAATTCTCCTGAGAGTCTATTATTCTTAGATTAATTCTTGCCTCATTATTTTCGATAGAAATATAAGGGTCAATAATTTCAGTCTTAATAGTCTCCGGAATTTTCGAATACAGCACTCCCATTTCTAATGTGCCTAAAGGTTTGTTATTATTTAAGACTGTTGCTACATCTACTATTGATGAAAACGATAAGACTTTGCCTACTTGCGGAAGGCTATCAAGATAGTTGTGTACTTTAGTAATTTTATCAATCTTATCTTTTGTAAACCAATATTTTTTATCATCTGACTCATCTGCATTATCCCAATCTTCAAATTCATCCTCTTCATCAGATTTGTTTTTTTCTTTTATTGGAAATTTCAAAATTACTTCAAGTGGTGTAGTTCCACCTAATTTTTCATCAATTAGTTTCATGCCTTTATAAATTTCTGTTTTTTTACTAAAATAATTTATGAAACTATTTTCAACTTCCAAACGATTAATTCCAATTAGACTTAATATTATGACAATAAAAGTTAGCACAAAAATTATTTTATGATTATTGATAGATATTTTTGCAAAATAATTCGTAATTGATGATTCATTATATTTTTTGAGGAAAATTTTTTCTTTTGGCACAAAATTAATTAGAGTTGGAAGCAATGTAAATGTGATTAGGAATGAGGTAATTAATCCCAAAGTCATCATCCATCCAAAATCTATTATAGGTTTTATCTCACTGAAAATTAAGGACAGGAAAGCAATTATAGTTGTTAATACAGTGTATAAAATTGGCCAAAACATTTTATTTGTTGTTAAAGTAATTAATTCTAAAATACTTTTGTTAGGAAGTTTTTCTTTAAGTTGTAAAAATCTTGTACTCATATGAATATTCATTGCCATCGTTAAAATCAACATTAGAGCAATAAAATTTGATGAAATAACTGTAACTTTCCATCCCAACAAACCCAATATACCCATCATTATAATAACTGAAAAAAAACAACTGCTTATGGGAACCACAATCCAAATAAGCTTTCTAAATACAAACCATAAAGTTCCAATAATGAACAAAAATACACCTATTCCAAAAACAACTATGTCACTTTTTATAAATGTCATCATATCGTCAGCAATCATAGGTATTCCACCTAAATGAATTTTTCCAATATCCTCGTAACTTTTAATAACGTCTCTTATTTCGAGAATATTTTGATGATTTCTTTCTTTAATTAAATCTTTATATTTTTCTATTTCTTGTTTTGATTTATCTTTAAAATTCTCTAATTCTTTATTCTTTTTAATATTTACAATAATACCACTTGTTTTTCCGTCTTCGCTAATTACAAAATTTCTAAAAACGGGACTACTTTTAATTTCATTAAATCCTCTTGATCTATCAACATCTTCGTCTTTAAGAGTTTTGAAATTTTCAAGTCTTTCTTGCAAAGGTGCATCCGAACTATTTAGCAATGGTATATCTAAAAGAGTAATGACACTGTGAACCCAATTTAAACTTTGAATTTTATATTTTAGACTCAAAAGATTATTAATTGATGTGTCAGATATCATTCCTTCATTAGGAGTGTAGGTAAGTATTAAAAATTCTTTGGAGCCATATCTTGTCGATATTTCTTGAAGATATTTTAGATCTGGGTCACCTTCAATCAATAGAGTCTCTGAGGAGGCATCTAATCTAAAATCTTTTGAGTAATAGCCAAAACTTAACAAAGCTATCAGTAAAATGACAAGTATTGATTTTGGTTTTTTTAAAATTATATCTTGATATAAATGGCCAATCATCTTAGCCATTTATATTGGAATTTAATTGATTTGAGTATCTTTATCTTTAAATTTAGTAAACATTGCCTCAAATTGTAGAAATACATTTCCAGTTGGGCCATGCCTTTGTTTTCCAATAATTAATTCTGCTGAATTTGAAATTTCATTCATTTTGGCTTGCCACTCAGCATGTTCTACGGTTGCTGGTTGCGGTTCTTTATTTTCTAAATAATATGATTCTCTAAAAACAAACATTACAACATCAGCATCTTGCTCAATCGAACCTGATTCTCTTAAATCAGATAATTGTGGTTTTTTATTATCTCTCTGTTCAACTTGTCTTGATAATTGGGAAAGAGCTATTACTGGAATTGCTAATTCTTTAGCAATTGCTTTTAAACCTTGTGTAATTTCTGAAACTTCTTGAACTCGTCCATCTTTATAATTTGAAGTTCCTCTCATTAATTGAATATAGTCAACAATAATCATATCTAGGCCATGAATTCTTTTTATTCTTCTTGCTCTGTTGCTCATCGCAGCAATAGTTATTGCTGGTGTCTCATCAATTAATAAAGGAATTTCAGCGATATTTTTTGAAGTTTCTATAAACTTGTCAAATTGTTCATCAGAAATTCTTCCTGTTCTGATATCATTAGATTTTATTCGAGACTGTTCAGCCAAAATTCTAGTTGATAATTGTTCAGATGACATTTCCAAAGAAAAAAATACGATTGAGGATTTTCTTCCACTATCTAATAATTTTTGAGCGGCATTAAACGCAATATTAGTAGCTAACGCAGTTTTACCCATTCCTGGTCTTCCTGCAATTATTATTAAATCAGATTTGTGCAATCCACCTAATCTATCATCTAAATCTCTTAGGCCTGTTGGCACTCCTACTATCCCTTCATCATTTTTATAGGCAGCAGAGGCCATATCAATAGTTTGTTTTAAAGCTTCGTCGAATTCAATATATGATTTACTAAAAGCACCTTTTTCAGCTAACTCATAAAATTTTTTTTCTGAACTTTCAATTATTGTTTGTCCGCTGATGTGTAAATCGCTTAATTTTGCATCATCAATCGTTTGTTCAGAAATTTTTATCAATTCTCTTCGAACAAACATATCGTATATAATTTTTGAATATTCTATTGCTTGTCTTGAGGAGGTTGAAAATTTAGTTATTTTAACTAAATATTCTGGAACATTTAAATCATCTTTTTCATCCTCAAAATAATTTTTTAAAGTGATTGGATTAGCTAATAAACCCTTGAAAATCAATTTTTCGATAGCAGTAAAAATTTTTTGATGCATTGGATCATAAAAATTTTCACTTCTTATTATAAAATTTATTTCATCAAAAATTTCATTTGTAACAAGTATAGATCCAATTACTGCTTGTTCAGCTTCAATATTATTTGGAAGTTCTTTAAAATTCTCTTTAACAATACTAAGATTATTTTCCACTCTAAAAAATTACATTAATCTTAAGGTAATTAAAAATAAAAAAAATTATTGGGGAAAAAATTGTATAATTATTGTATAGTTTCCGCTGATAAAACATCAACATTAATCTCAGCATCAACTTCAGAGTGTAATGATATTTTTACTTTGAATTTACCAATTGATTTTATTTCTTTAATTGGCTGTATCATAGAAGGTTGAATATCAATCTTATCAGCTTCATTAATTAGCCTCGATATTTCAGTTGGTTTTACCGAACCATAGAGCTCTTTATTTTCTGTGCAAAGTTTTTTAACTTTATAAGTTTTCATATTTATTTTTTCAGCTGTTGTTTTAGCATTAATTTTTTTCTCATTATCTTTTTTGGATAGTGCAGATTTTATCTTTTCAACTTGAGCTATATTTTCTTTAGATGCATATAGTGCTTTTTTATTAGCAATTAAGAAATTTCTTGCAAAACCTCGTTTTACATCAATAACTTCTCCAATAGTACCAATTTTTTTTAAATTTTCTAACAATATTACTTTCATTTAATTTTATTATATTAAGGCTAAATTTCTAGCTCTTTTAATAGAGATAGATAATTCTCTTTGTTTTTTCTGACTTATATTAGTTATTCTTGATGGTAAAATCTTACCATTTTCTGACACATATTTTTTTAGTAGTTTAATATTTTTATAATCTATTTTTGGAGCACCCTTCAATGATAAAGGACAATTTTTTTTAAATCTATTTTTATTTGGTTGAAAAATACTTAACTTTGCAAAATTGCTCTGTTTACCTTTTTTATTTCCGCTTTGTCTTTTAGGCATTTTTAATCCTTAGTATTTTCTTTTTTTTCTTTTTCATCTTTATTTGAAAAATAATTTGCTTCAAAATCAAATTTTTTTACTTTTACAGTTAAATATCTCAATAATTTTTTATCTAAAGCCTCATTTTTTTCAAGTTCACCAATTACACTACCTTTAGCTTTAATTTTAAAGTGAATATAACTTCCTTTTTTATTTTTTTTAATTAAATGAGAAAGATTTAAAAGACCCCAATTCTCTGTTTTAACGATTTCTCCTTCATTTTTTTCAACTATTTTAGAATATTTTTCTGTTAGTTGCTTTATTTCTGCAGGAGACGTATCCTGTCTTGCTATAATAGTATGCTCGTATAAGTTCATAAATATAATCTTGTAAAAAATGTGGATATACTATTATAATTCTTCAATTACAATAGCAAAATGGTAAAAAAAAATAGGTTTTTTAAATGTTTTCTGTAATTTTTCCAGGTCAAGGTTCACAATTAGTAGGAATGGGTAAAGAGTTTTTTGAAAACTATGATTTAGTAAAAAAACTATTTAAAGAGGCAGATGAGGTTCTAAATTTACCATTATCAAAAATTATCTTAGAGGGGCCTAAAGAGGATTTAGATCTTACAATAAATACTCAGCCAGCTATTTTTTTGGTGAGCTACTCAATATTTGAAGTGATTAAAAAAGAATTTAAAATTGATTTAAATAAAGCAAAATATTTTGCAGGTCATTCATTGGGTGAGTATTCAGCATTATCAACTGCAGGATATCTAAGCTTCCCAGAAACATTAAAATTACTAAGAATTAGAGGTGATGCTATGCAAAATGCAGTACCAAAAGGTGAGGGCGGAATGTTGGCAGTATTGGGCTCAACCGTCGAAAAAATAGAAAAAATTTTAAGTGAAAATCAAGAAGATTTTATTGCTGAAATCGCAAATGATAATTCAGAAGGTCAAATTGTTTTAAGTGGGAAAACGACTGATTTATCAAAACTTATTGAATTCTTAAAATCTAGTAATATTAAAAATATTAAACTCCCTGTAAGTGCTCCGTTTCATTGTAAATTGATGAACAAAGCGACTAAAGTGATGAAAGAAAAAATTCAAAATTTGGAGTTTCAAGAGAGTAAAAAAATATTAATTTCAAATGTAACTGCAGATGAAATTACTCAAAATGATAAATTAAAAGAATTATTAATTGATCAAATTGAAAATAGAGTAAGATGGAGAGAAAGTATCATAAAAATGATTGATAATGGTGTAAACCATTTTATTGAGATTGGCCCTGGCAAAGTATTATCTGGTTTGGTTAAAAGAATAGATAAAACTGTAAAAATAAATACAATTAACAGTGTGAGTGATATACAAGAAATAAAAATATGAAAAATTTAAGGAATAAAAATATTATTGTTACTGGCGCATCAGGAGGAATTGGTAATTCAATAGTAAAAAAGTTATACGAAAATGAAGCAAATTTACTAGCCACGGGAACTAGAATTGAAAAACTTGAAGAATTAAAATCAAAATTTAATAATTTAAAAATTTTGAAATTTGATATTTCAAATAATGAGAAAATTGAGGAGTTCATTGAAAATGCAACAAAACAGCTTGGTGGTAATTTAGATTGTTTAGTAAATAATGCTGGTGTAACAAAAGATAATTTGGCAATAAGAATGAATTTAGATGAGTGGAAAAAAGTCATTGATTTAAATCTAACCTCAACATTTTTATTAAGTAAATTTGCAATTAAAAAAATGTTAAAAAATAAATCTGGAAAAATAATCAATATTACATCTGTAGTAGGTCATACTGGAAACTTAGGTCAAACTAATTACACAGCCTCAAAGGCCGGAATAATTGCAATGTCCAAAAGCTTAGCTATTGAGTACGCAAAAAAAAATATAAATGTTAATTGTATTTCACCTGGTTTTATAAAAACGGCAATGACAGATAAAATTGATGAAAAATTTAAAGAAATAATTGTCTCAAAAATACCATCTGCAAGATTAGGTGAACCTGAAGATATTGCAAATGCTGTTCTTTTTTTGGCTTCTAATCAATCAAATTATATTAATGGAGAAACATTGCATGTTAATGGAGGCATGTATATGGCTTGACAAAACAGGTTTTTAAACTATTAAGAATTTATAACTATAAAGGATCAAAATGTCAGAAGATGTTTCAAGCAAAGTAAAAAAAATAGTAGCAGACCATCTGGGTATTGATGAGTCAAAAGTAACTGAGGAGTCAAGTTTCATTGATGATTTAGGAGCAGATAGTTTAGATACAGTTGAATTAGTAATGGCCTTTGAGGAAGAATTTGGTTCAGAAATTTCTGATAGCGAAGCAGAAAAAATTCTTACTGTAGGTGACGCTGTTAAGTTTATTGAAGGAAAAGCAAACTAATTTTCAATGCCCTCAGAAAATGACGGGGTAATGATTATTTTATCCTCTCCATCTGGAGCAGGCAAAACGACGCTTGTTAATTTACTTACAAAATTAGATAATTTCGAAATTTCAATCTCTCATACAACTCGCAAACCTAGACCGAATGAAATCCCTGACAAAGATTATTATTTTGTAACAGAAGATAATTTTAAACGACTTATCAAGAATGAAGAATTTTTGGAGTATGCGAAAGTTTTTGATAATTTTTATGGTACTACACGAACTCCTATAATTGATAAACTAAATAAAGGAAAAAACGTTTTATTTGACATTGATTGGCAAGGGGCTGATCAAATAAGAAATAAAAATTTAGATTATAAATTAATAACTTTTTTTATCTTACCACCAAGTAGGAAAGTTTTATTTGAAAGATTGTCTAATAGAGATATGAAAGATAAGTTGATAGCAGAGGAGAGGATGAAACAGTTTAGTCGCGACGTATTACATTGGATTAATTATGATTATGTTGTTATCAATGAAAATTTAAATGAATGTTATTCAAAGATTCTAAATTTAATAAAGGCAGAGATAAATAATGGCTCTAAAGATTACGATCCTAATTACATAAGATCGCATGTTGAAAAACTAATCTCTTAAATTTTCAAATTCATGAGTTAGTTTATAATAAGTTTCAAAATCTAAGTTTTGTGGCCTTAAATTCATATCTAAATTTAATTTTTCAATAATTTTAGAATTTCCATTAAATAAATAGTTGAAAGGCTTTTTTATCATTTTTCGTCGATGATTGAAAAAAATTCTTGTTATTTTTTCTAAATTACTTGGATTTTTTATTTTAAAAAAATCTTTTTTAGGTGAAAAAAATAATAAAGTACTATCAATCTTTGGTCTAGGGCTAAAACTATTAGGTTTAATATCTGTGACTTTTTTTACATTAAATTTCCAGTTAACTAATATTGTTAGTCTTCCATATTTTGAGGAGTTAAATTTTGAAATAATTCTATCTGCAACCTCCTTTTGAAACATTAAAATCAATGAATGAAACCAAAAATCTTTATTATCTAGATTTAGAATCCATTTACACAGAATTTCTGTTGAAATATTATAAGGTAGGTTACCAAAAACAATTACCTTATCTTTTGATAGCAATTTCTCATCAATTTTTAATATGTCTTCATTAATGATCTCTAATTTATCTTTAAAATTTTTCTTTAGATTCAAAGCTAGATTTTTATCTTTTTCAATAGCTATAAATTTTTTTGGTTTATTTTTCAAAATAAAATTTGTTAGATTGCCAGTACCAGGTCCGATCTCGATAATTGTTTGATTTTTTATACTCGTAAGATTTACAATTTTTTCTAATATATTTTTATCAATTAAAAAATTTTGACCCAGACTTTTTTTTGCTATTAATTTCACTTAATTAGATAAAAATTTAATTGCAGAAATTAAACTTGTAGGATTAGATTTATTTTTACCTAACATTTGATTATTAGTTCCATGATCAGGTGAAATTCTTAAATATGGAAGTCCTAATGTTATATTTATTGCATCAAAATTATGAATAGTTTTAATTGGTGTTAAAACTTGGTCATGATACATGCCAATTACAACATCGAATGTATCCAAATTTTTACCCATGAATAAACTATCTGCTGGTAAAGGTCCAATAACTTTATAATTTTTTTTTTTTAAATATTTTATTGCTGGGGAAATTACTCTTTTTTCTTCACTATCATAAAAATTACTTTCGCAATGCGGATTTAAACCTGTAATGCCTATTTTTATATTTTTATTAAATTCTGAATAGTAAAATTTTCTAATTAAATTGACTTGGTTTATAATCTTTTTTTTTGAAATTTGGCTTGAAACTTTTTTTATTGGAATATGAGTTGTGATTGGACAAACAGAAAAGTTTTTGTTGTAAATTAACATTGCAAAATTTTTTATTTTATTTTTTTCTGCAAGATATTCAGTTATCCCTAAAAACTTGTTTTTTAAAAAATTTTTTTTTGATATAGGTCCATTTATAAGGGCATATGCTTTCTTATCTTTCAATAAATTATTAGCTGTGGAAAAACAATTTTCTATATATCTATTTGATTTATCTGTTATTTTATCAAAAGTTTTTTTAAAATTAAATTGTATATCAATTATATTTATTACATTAGTTTTATTAGTTATTTTTTTTGATAAGTTTTTATCTATCTGTTCAAATTGATATTCATAACCTAATTTTTTCATTTGTTGTCCAAATATCTTCTTAGACGCAATCAAGACTATTGGTCTCTTAATTTTGAGTTTTTTTAAAGATTTAAAAAAAATTTCAGAAAAAATACTATAGGGCTCCCCAGCAACTATCAATATTGGTTTTTTATTCATTTATATTTAATCTATTTTTTATTTTTTCAAAATAAATTTTGGAAAATATATTTAACTGTTTATTAGTTTCAAATTTAATTAATTCTCTTAATTCTTGTTCTACGTTAACTGATGACATTTGTATTTTTTTTTTTTCGTTTAATTTTAGAATTAATATAGCATTTTGTAGTTGAATTGGTTCAGTAATCTCTAACACATTTATTTTTTCTAATTTTTCAAGAATTTTTTTTGACAAACTTAATTCATTTACCCAACCTAGATTACCTGAGGTTTTTCTACTTTCAGCTTCACTAAAAATTAAAACAGTATTTTCAAATCCAATCTCATTTATGCTTTTTGTTATTTCAGTCAGTTTTTTTTTATTTTCTTGTTCTGTTTTATATGAAAAAATTAATTCCGATAAATTAAATGTATTTCTATCTTTTGACTCATCAATTATTTTTTTTTTCAAAACTTTTTCGTTTATTACTAATCTGTCTTTATATTTATCATAAACTAATTTGTTCCATTTTAATTCTATTTCAATTTTCTTAGCAATATCTTCTATTCTCAAATCAAATTGATCGAGATACTTTTGAAAGTCTTCTGAATTAGAAAAACCCAAATTTTTATATAGTTCACCAATTTTACTATTTAAAAAAGAGTCTTGCACACCTAAATCAAAAAATTTTGTTAGTTCAATTTCCTTAATTTTTTCCCTTAGAAGAGATGATTTAGCGAAATTAAAAATTTTATCTTTTTCTAACTTTTGATATTCTTTGTTAAGTGAAATTAGATATTTATACTCATTTTCTATATCTATATTTGTGATTACTTGATTTCCTATTTTTGTGAATATCTTAACTTCTTTTGATTTAAGATAAGTAAAATCAAAAAAAAAGATTATGAAAAAAAAAGAGATTAATATTTTTTTCATCTATTTGTTCAATACGTTATCAGTATTTGTTGAACCTAATGGAATTAGTGTAATATTAAAAAATAAATTTTCTGTCGGTTCTAAAGCATTATTTGAATAATATTCTTTGTTATAGTTTATAGAAGCTACTAGACAATCATTTTTATATTCATAGATAAGATTGTAAAATTCTGTTAAGTTTGTTTTATTATTTCTCCTTGTTCTAAATGAAACAAAATTATTCTTATTTGCTGCATAAGTAAGTTTATTAGAATAATAACTGTTGTCACCTAGTGAATTATTTTCTTCATAAAATTCGAAAGTATGAATAAAATTATTAACTTTAAAGGTATTGCCCACACTATGAAGATTGAATGTATTTAAATCATTATCGGCTGAAAAATTATAATCTATTTTCCAATTTTCTATTCCACTAAAAGATAAGCCACCTACAATATCAGATTGTGAATTTCTTAATGTACTATTTGAAGGTAAATTTTTATTTTCTTCTTCTCTAAATACTGTTCCAATATCAAAAGAAAAAATATCAGATTGGTTCACGTTTTTTATCAAAAATTCACTACCAATAGCCAAAGAAGTCCCACTTTCAATTTTATCATTGGCTCCTATCCTGTTTAAACTGAAAATATTATCTATATTAAGCTGTCTATCTAAGTCCTGAATATTTTTTGTTTTATTTGGACTATGCCTTAGTGAAAGTTTAGGTGTTAAAAGTTTAGTATATTTTTCCTCTGTTTTAATTAATGGTAATGAAATATCATATAAAAAATTTGATAAAATTTCTGATTGTGTCTTATCCTTATAAGTATTTGAATTTTTACCTTTAGTATTTACATTCTTAAATAAAGTCCTGAAATTATTTTCA
Organism: uncultured Pelagibacteraceae bacterium; assembly: GCA_902576765.1. GTDB lineage: Bacteria > Pseudomonadota > Alphaproteobacteria > Pelagibacterales > Pelagibacteraceae > Pelagibacter. Next base: position 35,131 of record CACGWH010000004.1, on the reverse strand, counting down.
AAAATATCATTTATGATAAATTGATTAGATGAAATTAAAATATCATTTACCTGAGACATTTCATAAATATTGGTTGAGTATTTTTTTTGATTACCTAAGGAAATAATCTCATAATTATCTATGTATCTATTTTCTAAATTGAATATTTTACTCAAAGAATAATTAGGATAAACAAATTCATATTTATCACTATTATGAACATTCATTTTTTCATAAACCTCTGCCGATAAATCAATATAAAAATCATTTTTTATTCCAGAAAATTCAAAACTAGATTCTAGTGTCGAAGTATCATTTATAATAGGACTTGTACCTTCTAAATTATAAATTGCAGAATAATTGTCATTAGAAATTTTCTCTAATTTTACAAATATTGAACCTTCATCTAAAAATTTATTCTCTAAATTGATATTTGAGTTAGAAAAAAAATGAGTTCTTGTGTCATTTGATATACTTTGATCGTTATTTAAACTAAAATCAATTATATGTGATGAGTTTTTTGTTTTTTTTCTAAATTCTGATTGCATTAAAATTTCATCAGTTGAAAAAATTCTTGGCTTAAATGTAATGTCAGCACTATCAGAAATTACATTGAAGTAAGGTAGTGTCATTGATGTTCCGAGTTTATTTGAATTATTTAATTGTGGTATTAAAAAACCAGATTTTCTATCTACAGTGGGATCAGGATGAAAAAATTTTGGAAAATACATCACAGGAACATTGTATATTTTTAACCAAGCATTTTTATAATCTATTTGTCTTTTCTTTTTATCATGAATAATTTTTTTTGAAGTAATTACCCATGGCGGACAATTATCATTTTCATTACATGAGGTAAAAATACCTTTTGAAATTATTGTTTTATCATTTTTGTAATGAACTGAATTTCCCTTTAATTTAGGTTCATTTTCAGAATTTCCAAAACTATCTTTTCTTAAATAAACTTGAATATCTTTGCCTAGCATTTCGTAGTTTTTAAGTTTTAACATACCTTTATTAGTAAAATAATTATTACCCTCATTATCTAAGAGCTTAATGTTGTTACCTTTGATTATTTCAGTTTGATTAAAATACTTAAATGATGCAAGTTCAATATAATTATTTTTATTATCTTTAAGTTCTGTTGATTTATCAGAAAAAATTATATTTTCCTTTAAGAGAAAATTTACATCATCAGAATTTATTGTGTATGTTTTATTAATTACAAAATCTGTTTTACCAGACGAAACAATTTTATTTTGAATTTTATCATAAAATATTTTATTTGACTCAATATCTATTTTATTAATTACATCTACTGCTTTTACATTTCCTTCAGCAACTAATGTTTCTTTATCTCTATTATAAGTGAATTTATCTGCATATATTTCTAATTCACCATCAATTTTTGCTTCAGCATTATTATTTCCTACGATAAGATTTCCTTCTTCGTAAGTTAATATTTCTGAAGCTTTAAAATTTAAATCTTTTGCTAAAGTATGATTTAATTGAAAAAAATAATAAAAAAATATTATTAAAATTTTAAAAGTGCATGAGTTATTTTTCATTTAATCTTATAACTCCTATAATTGAAAAACTTAATAACATTAGAACAGGAAACCATACGGACAAAGTCAAAGGTAATTTTCCATTCTCTCCTAGAAGATTTGAAAAATTCCCTAAATAATAAATCAAAACGGAAAATAAAATTCCAATAAACAAATTGAATAATATCTTTTTTTTAAATTTGTTATAAATCATAATTATTGTTGCTATTATTGTCATTGCAGATAATAAGAAAGGAAGAGAATAAAACCTATGTTTTTGAATATTTATTTCACTAGTAGAATACCCAATAGCTTTATAATCAACTTCAAGAGCCAAAAGATCAAAATAAGTCAATGAGGTCAAATCTGAAAATAAATTACTAATTCTCTCTAAATCAAAGTTTGTTTTAAATTGAATTTCTTCATATTTTACGGAACTATTATCCAATTCAGTAACTATTGCATTAAAAAGAACCCATTCTTTTTTAGAGATATTTACTTTATTTGCTATTATGTTTTTTGTTATTTGGAAATTTTTATCAAATTGGGTTATTGAGGAATTTATTAAATATTCATTCTCAATTTTTTCAGCATTAATAATTACAGTACCTTTTTTTTGTATATCTTTTATCCAAAGACCATTTTTAGTAATTACTGCAAGATATTTTTTATCTTTTGCGTAATCATTTTTAATTTGTAGATATTTATTTTTTAAAATTGATGAAAAATTATAAAATAAAATTATAACGAGAAAACCTAAAATAAAGGAAACAGAAGTTAAAAATCTTAATAAATTAAAGTTATCCATACCAAATTGTCTTAAAGTAAAAATTTCCCTATTTTCAAAAATTTCAATGAAAAAAAATTGTGTTGAAATAAGAAAAATGAAAGGGATCATTTCATATAATAAAGAAGGAGCATTTAAAGAAGAAAGCACTAGAGGTGTGATGAAATTAGCATCACTATTTTTTAAAAAATTTGCCTCCTCAATTAGATTAATAATTAAAATCAAAATCAAAAATATTCCAGATACAAAAAAAATCTTTTTTAAAAATTTTTTAAGTAAATATTGTTTATGAATATTTATAATCAAATCAACTTCCTTTCTCGTATCTTAAATTAGATAATAAAAAACTATAGAGTATTAAAAAGAAAACTATGGGTATAAAAAAATAAATAATTAATTCATTTAAAGTTTTAACATTACTAGAAAGTAAAATTTCAGAAACAATTAATATAAAAATCCCTAAAAAAAATTTGAAAAAATTACTTAATTTGTAATTTTGATTATCCTTACTTGATGTAATTATTAAAGATGATGACAACCCTACTAAAATTATGAATATGGGTGCAAAAAATCGTTTTAAAAATTCTTCAGAAATTGCTGGAGAAATTTGAGTAGCACAACCTTTAAAAAAATTTTTATTTTTGTTTTCTGTATTTATTTTTCTGTAATTCTCAATAACTTGAACACATCTTATTAAATCGAAAGTTTTCATCTCTTGTGTTTTTTGATTAGTAATTGTGTTAGTATCAAATTTGTTTAAATCAAGAGTAAATTTTGAAAAGTCGATTATATTTTGATTATCGTTATCTGTATTAATGATTTTTCCTTCATTTAAAATAATTTTTTGATTACCATTTTGAGTGGTGACGATTTCGCCGTTTTTTGCAACAACTATTTGAGATTGATCTATATCTATTTTTTCTTTTATGATTATATTTCTTAATAAGTTGTCCTCTTTTTTATCAACAAAAATTGTAAGTTTTTCGACAGTATCTATAAATTTTTTTTCTTTTATGATGGAAGAGAACAAATCTATATTTGATGTTCTAAAAAAAGATCTTCCTTTATCAAGAGAATATGGAACAACAACTGTGGTCAATAGAATTTGAATTATAAAATACAAAATAGATATTTTAATAATTATGTTTACGAAATTTAGCTTTGTGACACCATTAATCCAATAAATTATTAATTCATTATTTAATTCATAATTTATAATTACATAAAATAAAGATATCATAAACATGAATGGAAGAATATTACTTAAAATCTTTGGTAGTGAAAAAAGAGTATAAGCAAAATAAACTTTTAAACTGTGCCCATCTTCAGATACTAGATCTAAATAATTTACAGCCTGAATAATCCAAATAATAGTTGCAACACAGGTTATTGAAATAAACAAAAATAGACTGATGTCTTTAGCAATTTTTTTAAAAATTAATTTTTCCATTGAAATTTAACAAAATAGTCACTATATATTTTCAACTTTTAGTTTACAATTTAAATACAACTTAAAGTACATATATACTAAAAATGTCAATAAATTTAAGCATTAAAAAGAGTTATGATGAAAAGATAGTAAAAAATTACGTTTTTTTTACTAATGAAAATTTTAAAATTGATGCTTTGGATAAATCCGTAGTACGGAAATTTTCAAATCAGATTAAAAAAACTCTCAATTCAAGTGATTTAAAGGATAAAGAATTTTTATCATTTAACTTAAATCCATCTCAAAAAATTATTTTGATTAAAACAAAAAATAATCAATCCCCTTTAGAAAATGAGAAAAAAGGTGCCAAATTTTTTAATTACACGAAATCAAACTCGTTTTATAAATTATCTTTTTTTGAACAGAATATTAATAAAATAAGATCAGGTTCAAAATACTTTTTCGATGATTTCGTATTAGGATTAAAACTTAAGTCATACGTATTTGATAAATATAAAACAATAAAAAATAATAAAACTTTATCATTAGAGCTGTTTATTAAAAAAAATCAAATTAATTTTAATAAAGACAAAAGATTTTCATCATTAATAGAAGGATTGAATTACACAAAAGATTTAGTTTCTGAACCAGGTAATGTTTTGCATCCTGATGAATATGCTAAAAGACTTAAAAAATTGAGTAGATTTGGTTTGAAAATAACAATTTATGATCAAAAAAAATTAAAAAAGATGGGCATGAATGCTTTATTAGGAGTTGGACAAGGAAGTATTAGAGGTTCTTATTTAGTTACAATGGAATGGAATGGCTCTAAATCAAAAAAAAAACCTGTAGCATTCGTTGGTAAGGGTGTTTGTTTTGATACTGGCGGTATATCTCTTAAACCAGCAAAATTTATGGAGGATATGACTTATGATATGGCAGGATCAGCAGTTGTAGTTGGATTAATGAAAAATCTAGCTTTAAGAAAAGCAAAGGTAAACGCGATTGGAGTAGTGGGTCTTGTAGAAAATATGCCAGGAGGAAATGCTCAAAGACCAGGGGATATTGTAAAATCTTATAGTGGTAAAACAATTGAAGTTTTAAATACTGATGCTGAAGGTAGGCTGGTTTTAGCAGATGCACTAACTTTTACTGAAAAAAAATTTAAACCTAAATTTATTATTGATTTAGCAACACTAACTGGTGCTATTATTGTTTCATTAGGGTCTGAATATGCAGGTTTATTTTCAAATGATGATAATTTGTCTAAACAAATTTTTAACTCAGGACAAAAAGTTGACGAAAAAGTCTGGAGAATGCCGTTAAATAAAAATTATGATAAATTAATGAATTCAAAAAATGCTGATATGCAAAATATAAATTATGTAGGTGGAGCAGGGTCTACTACTGCAGCACAGTTTTTACAAAGATTTATTTTAAACAAAACCCCTTGGGCTCATTTAGATATTGCAGGAATGGCTTTCTCAAAATACGGAGGTGCGTTAAATTCAGAAGGTGCTACAGGTTTTGGAGTTAGATTATTAAATAAATTAATAGAGGATAATTATGAATAGTACGGAACAGACATTATCTATTATAAAACCCGATGCCGTTGTAAGAAATTTAGAAAATCAAATTAAAGAAATTTTTAAAAACAAAGGTTTTAAGATAATCAAAGAAAAAAAAATTCAAATTGAAAAATCAGAAGCTGAAAAGTTTTATAAAGTGCATGAAACAAAACCATTTTATAATGACTTATGTGAATATTTATCTTCTGGACCAATTGTTGTAATGGTGCTGGAAAAAGAAAATGCAATTCTTGCTAATAGAGAATTAATGGGTGCAACTAATCCTAAAGAAGCATCCGAGGGAACTATAAGAAAATTATATGGAATTTCTATAGATAAAAATTCAGTGCATGGTTCAGACAGTATTGAAAATGCAAAAATAGAAATAGAGTTTTTTTTTAAGGACTAAAAACTTTCATAATTGCTTTAGGATATAAGATGTGTTCTTGTTTTTGTATTTTTCTTTCAAGAACTTTATAATTTTCTTTTTTTCTAATTTTGACTTTTTTTTGTAAAATTATTTTTCCTGAATCTAATTTAGAATTAACATAATGGACTGTACATCCACTAAACTTCTCCTTATTTTCTATTACTCTTTTATGAGTATTTAACCCTTTATATTTTGGCAATAACGAGGGATGAATATTCAATATTTTATAACCAAATTTTTTTATAAAACTTTTAGATAAAACTTTCATAAATCCAGCTAAACAAATTAATTTTATTTTTTTATTTTTTAAATCTTTTAGAATTCTATTTTCTGATTTAGATTCATTGATGAAACTGTAAACTTTAAAATTGATATTGAATTTTTTTGGATATCTTAATCCTTTAGCATTTTTATTGTTTGATACCACAAATTTAATTTTTATAGGAGATTTTTTAGAAAGCGAAAATCTAATAAGATTTTTTAAATTAGTTCCATTCCCAGAAATAAATACGGCAGTATCAACTTTTTTTAAAGCCATTGAATTTTATTATTCAATTTAATTTTTTTTGATCCACTAGATATTTTACCAATAATGTAAGGCTTATATTTTTTGGGAAAAATTTTTATAACATCATTAAAATTTTTTTGTTTTATTATCAAACAAAATCCAACTCCACAATTGAATGTTTTTAACATTTCTTCATCCTGAATATTATTTTTTTTCAACCATCTAAAAATTTCTAAAGTATTAATTTTTTTTAAATCTATTTCAGCACAAAGTTTATTTGGGATAATTCTTTTAATATTATCCTTTAAACCACCACCAGTAATATTTGCACATCCATTTATTAAATCTTTATAAATTAATTTCAGGACATCATTTACGTATATCTTAGTAGGTTTTATTAATTCTCTTTTTAAAAAGTTATCTTTATTTAAATCAATCCTTTTCTTTTTGAGAATATTTCTTACCAAAGAGTATCCGTTAGAATGTAGTCCACTCGATGGTATAGCTAAGATAATGTTACCTTTTTTAATTTTATTTTTTGATAAAATTTTTTTTTTTTCAACAATACCAACTGCAAAACCCGCAATATCAAATTTACCACTTTCATATGTACCTGGCATTTCAGCAGTTTCTCCTCCAACCAATTCACAACCTGCCAATTTACAACCTTTCAAAATACCTTTAACTATTGATTTTAATTTTGATAAATCAATTTTATTGATTGATATATAATCTAAAAACAAAAGAGGTTTTGCTCCTTGTACAATCAAATCGTTAACACTCATCGCCACAAGATCAATACCAACCGTATCATATTTTTTAATCATATTTGCAATTTCAATTTTTGTACCCACACCATCAGTACACGCTACAATTTTTGGATTTTTAATATTTTTTGGAATATCACTAATGGATCCAAAATTACCGATATTATTATTTAACTTTTTTTTGCCTCTTTTTTTTGCTGATATTTTCGAAATGAAGGCAACAAATTTATCTGCAGCCGCTATATCGACGCCGCTTTTTTTATATGTAAATACTTTTTTATTCATTTATTATAAGGCATGAAAAGAAATATTTTAAATATTCATTCAAAAATCTTATATATTTTTTTTTTATTTCTATCTCTAAATATATTTTTTTTTTCCACAGTTAAATGTAATGCAAAAGCTTTTGACATAGATAACATCGATATTTCACAACCATTTGAGATGAATTTTAATAAAAATGAAGTTATAGACGAAGGTTTTAAAAAAGCTTATCAAAATTTAATCAAATTAATATTAAATTCTGAAGACCAAAAACGTATTAAAAAAATCAAGTTAAACGAAATAAAAGGAATGATTGAGTCATTTTCAATAAAAGAGGAACAATTCATAAACGAAATTTATTACGTTAAATTAGGTGTTTCTTTTAATAGAAAGAAAATTTTTAATTTTTTGGAAAGAAATAATATTTTTCCATCCAATCCACAAAAAAAAAAAGTTTTATTTATACCCGTAATAATTGATGAAGAAAAAAAACAATTGTTAATTTTTTCAAATAATAAAATTTTTGAAATATGGAATAATGATATTAAAGATTTTCATTTAATTGAGTATATTTTACCAACAGAAGATTTAGAAGATATAAACCTTATTAAAGATAAATTTGAAATAATTGAAGGATATGATTTTAAGGAAATAATTAGTAAATATAATCTACAAGATTCGATTATTTCATTAATATTTACAGGAAAAAATGAAGCTAGAGTTTTATCTAAAATGAATATTCAAAATAATATTACAATTAAAAATCAGACGTTTTTAGATTTAGATATTAATAATGAAGTTCAAATAACTGAAATGATTGATCAATTGAAAATAATTTACGAAGATTATTGGAAAATTTCTAATCAAATTAATACGTCAATAAAATTACCATTAAGTATTAAAGTTTCAAATAATGATAATTTGAAAATTTCTAATTTTGAAAAAAAAATGACTGATATAGAACTTATATATGATTTTTTTATCAAAAAATTTGATAAAGATTTTACTTATTATCAAATTATTTTTAATGGTACACCAGACATCTTTCTTAAAACCATGAATGAAAATAATTATAAATTTGATACACAAAATAATATTTGGTTATTAAAATGAAAGAATTAAATCAAAAAATTATTAAATTTGATTATGATCAAAATTTTAAATATGAAGATTTTTATATTTCCAAAAGTAATGAACATATTCTTTTTTTGTTAAATAGATGGCCTAAATGGAATAAAAATTTTTTGAATATAAGTGGTGAACCTTTTTCAGGCAAGACACATTTAATTGACATTTTTTTAAAAAAATTTAATGGAATAAAAATAGATTCCAATTTACTAAATAATAAAGATTTGAATGAAATTAAAATTCATCAAAATATAATCTTAGAGAATTTAACAAGTGATATAGATGAAAATTTAGTTTATTCGTTGTTAAATATAATTGATCAAGATAACAAGTATTTAATCGTTACTTCAAGAAAGCCAATAGTTGATTTAAATTTTAAATTAGATGATTTAAGATCAAGAGCAAAAAATTTTCTTTTGCAAAATATTGAAAAACCTGATGATGAATTAATTTATGCTTTAATATTAAAAAATTTATCGGATAAACAAATTTTAATTGAGAAAAACTTGATTAATTTTATTATGAAAAGAATAGACAGATCATATAGCAAAATTCATGAATTTATATATAAAATTGATGAAATAAGTTTAAAAAAAAAAAAATCTATTGATTTAAAGATTATAAAAGAAGCTTTAGGAGAATAATTGAATAAATATAGAAGTCACAACTGTACCAATCTAAGAAAAGAAGATGTGGGTAGCACAGTATTACTCTCAGGATGGATAAACAAAAAAAGAGATCATGGAAATTTATTATTTATTGATTTACGGGATAACTATGGAATTACTCAATGTATAATAGATAAAGATAATTCAAATTTTTCCTCATTAGAAAAAATACAACTTGAAACAGTAGTAAAAATAGAGGGCGTTGTAGTTAATAGATCTAAAGAAACAATAAATATAGAAATCGAGACAGGTGAAATAGAAGTGAAGATAAAAAAATTTGAAGTTCTTGGTTCATGTAAAGAATTGCCAATGCCCGTCTTTAGTGATCAAGAATATTCTGAAGAAATTAGATTAAAATATAGATTTTTAGATTTGAGAAGAAAAAAAATTCATGAGAATATAATTTTGAGATCAAAAGTAATTTCATTCATCAGAAATGAAATGAACAGTTATGGTTTTCTTGAATTTCAAACGCCGATATTGACATCATCTAGTCCAGAAGGCGCTCGAGATTTTTTAGTTCCAAGTAGATTGAACCCAGGAAAATTTTACGCTCTCCCACAAGCTCCACAACAATTCAAACAACTTATAATGGTTTCTGGATTTGATAAATATTTTCAAATTGCACCATGTTTTAGAGATGAGGACGCTAGAGCAGATCGGAGTCCAGGAGAGTTTTATCAACTTGATTTAGAAATGTCATTTGTTGAACAAAATGATATTTTTAATGTTGTTGAAAAATTATTAATAAATACTTTTAAAAAATTTTCCAACAAAAAACTTATGTATGAAAAATTTCCAAAAATTTCATATTCAGAGGCTTTAATTAAATATGGAACTGATAAACCTGATTTGAGAAATCCATTGATAATAAATGACATTACTGAAATTTTTACAAGAAATGATGTTTCCTTTGAGATATTTAAAAAACTTGTGAATAAAGGTTCTAAAGCAAGATGTATTGTTACAAAAAATACTAAGGATAAACCAAGAAGCTTCTTTGATAACATAGATAAATGGGCAAAAGAACAAGGATTTTCTGGCTTAGCTTATTTTACAATTGAGAAGGAAAAAGAAATTCAGGCCAAGGGTCCAATAGGTAAGTTTTTTTCTAAAGATGCTTTAGAGGAAATAATGAAAAAAACTGGAGCAAAAATAGGTGACAGTATTTTTCTGTCTTGTAACACTCAAAAAGAATTAGAAAAAATTACTGCTTTAGCTAGAGATAAAATTGCTAAAGATTTAGAATTAATAGACGAAAATATTTTTGCTTTTTGTTGGATTATTGATTACCCGATGTTTGAGAGAAACGAACAAACAAATAAAATTGAATTTAGTCATAATCCTTTCTCTATGCCCCAAGGAGATATAGAAAAGATAAATTTTGAAAAACCTTTAAATATTTTAGCATATCAATATGATATTGTATGTAATGGTATAGAACTTTCTTCTGGAGCTATTAGAAATCATATTCCAGAATTAATGTATAAACTTTTTTCAATAGCAGGTTATGAAAAGCAACAAGTTGATGAAAAGTTTAGTGGTATGATAAATGCTCTAAGTTATGGAGCACCACCTCATGGAGGAATTGCCCCAGGGATTGACAGAATTGTAATGTTGTTGGCAGGTGAAAAAAATATTAGAGAAATTACAATGTTTCCGATGAATCAAAATGCACAAGATCTTATGATGAATGCACCATCCAAGATTGATGAAAATCAATTAAAAGAACTCAGTTTGTCTTTGAAATTAAAAAAATAATCTATTTTTTTCCTTTAAGATTTATTTTTACATCTGATAAATCAACAAGATTTTTTTTATAGTTATTTCTGACAAAACCTTTGCTTGTTATATCTTTGACAATCTTTAATAGTTGATTTTGATCTTCTAAGCTTTGATCATCAGTATTAAAGTTCTCTGAATTTCCAATTGCTGGAGTATGAGCTAAATCTTCTCTATTTTGATAAGAAATAGCTAATTCTCTAAAAATGTAATCTAATATTGAGGATGCACTCAAAATTCTATCATTTCCATAAACTTTACCTGAAGGTTCAAATTTTGTACCTACGAATGCATTTATAAATTCATCTAGAGGAACTCCATATTGAAGTCCTAGAGAAACAGCAATTGCAAAATTATTCATCAAAGCTTTTACTAATTCTCCTTCTTTACTAGTATCAATAAAAATCTCACCAATCTTTCCATCTTCATATTCTCCTGTATGTAAATAAACCTTGTGATCACCAATAGTAGCTTTTTGTATGTAACCTTTTCTTCTATCTGGCATACTAAATCGTTTTCCATTATTTTCAGAAGTATTTTTGCTTGTTTTAATAATATTTTCTAAATTATTTGAATTTTTTTGTGTAAAATTATTTACAACATCTACTTTTTTGTTCTCAACAATTTTATTATTCTTAGGATCTAAATTTTTCGTTTTCCTATTATCAAGTTTTACATCGAGAACCTCGAATTTGCCATCATCTCTTTTTTCAAGATTTTTGAGCTCTGTTTCATTAATATCATCTAAGTAATGGTTTACTTTAAATGTACACGTATAATATGTTTCAACTAAATATTTTGACATTTTACCTCAATTATTTTCTAAATTTATTTGAATAATGATTCAAATTATTTATATACAAATTCAAATTATAGTCTAATTTAAATTATACAATTTTGAATTGAAACTTTATTAATTTTTGATGTTGACACTTATAAAGAAAATTTTTACCTGGTGGAATCAAGAAACATTTGGAACAAAATTATATACAATTTTTTTTGGAAAATTTATTGGAAAAGACGAATTTGGAAATAAATATTATGAGAGTAAAAAAGGAAAAAGGTGGGTAATATATTTTGATGAAATTGATGCATCAAAAATACCTGTTGAATGGTATTCATGGATACATTTTACGTCAAACAAGATAGAAAATAATCACAATCTAACAAAATATGATTGGCAAAAACCACACAAACCAAATTTAACTGGAACAGCCTCGGCTTATTATCCTAATAAGAATAAAAATGCTATTAAGAAAAAATATAAGACTTGGAAAAAATAAATTTTATATTTTTTTTTTAATATTAATACAATTTTTATTTTTTTGTTTAAATTCAAATTCAGAAAATAAATTAGAGGGAAAATTTACAAATATTCAAGTTTTGGACAAAATTAGTTCAAAAAATATATTGTTAAAACTTAAAAATGGAGAGGAAACAAAACATAAAGATCTTTTAATTAAAAGTATGAAATGTAAAAATTCAGAATTTGATGATAATCCAGAAATAACAGCTTACATACAGGTTAAAGATATAACAAAAAAAGGTAATGACGATGTTTTTGTTTTTAATGGTTGGATGTTTTCGTCTAGTCCATCTATAGCGCCATTTGATCATCCAGTGTATGATATTTGGCTAGTAGATTGTTATTAGATTATTTTCTCATTATCCAGCCAACTTACGTTATAATCTGAATTTATAAATTTCTTATGATTTAACAATCTTTTATGTAATGGAATAGTAGTAGTAATCCCTTCGATTACAAATTCATCTAAAGATCTATTCATTCTTTGTATAGCTTCTAATCTATTTCTTCCATGGCAAATAAGTTTACAAATCATACTATCATAATAAGGAGTTACTTTATAACCTTGAAATATAGCTCCATCTACTCTTGTTCTAAACCCTGATGGTTGATGACACATTCCAATGGTTCCAGGCGAAGGTTGAAAATTTTTACTTGGGTCCTCAGCATTTATTCTACATTCTATTGCGTGACCCCTTGGATTTATGTCAGATTGTTTTAAGGCAGTTTCTCCTGAAAAAGCTATCCAAATTTGTTCTTTTATAATATCGATACCTGTAACCATTTCAGATACAGGATGTTCAACTTGAACTCTTGTATTCATTTCTAAAAAGTAAAACTTTCCATCTTCATATATAAATTCTACAGTTCCAGCACCTTCATAACCTATCTTGCGTACCATATTAACGGTCTTTTCAAAAAGATCTTTTCTAATTTCATCATTTAAAACAGGGCTTGGAGTTTCTTCAATTAATTTTTGATGTCTTCTTTGGACAGAACAGTCTCTTTCATGCATGTGAATAGTTCTATTCTTTCCAGCTAATATTTGAACTTCGATATGTCTTGGATTTTGAAAAAATTTTTCAATATACACTTCATCATTTCCAAAATATTTTTTAGCTTCAGTTTTTGCAGTTGAAAAAAGATTTTCAAAGTCCTCTTGTTTTTTAACAATTTTCATACCTTTTCCTCCACCTCCACCTGATGCTTTAATCAAGACAGGAAATCCAATTTTTTTACAAAGTTCTTTAGCTGCCTCAACATTTTTTACACCACCTTCTGAACCCTCGATCACCGGTAAGCCATTTTCTTTAGCAATTTTTTTAGCCTGGATTTTGTCACCCATCATTTCAATATGTTTAGATGATGCACCAATAAATTTAATTTTATTTTCCTCTAAGATTTTGGCAAAGTTTGCATTTTCAGATAAAAAACCATATCCAGGATGAACAGCTTCAGCATTAGTTAAATTGATGGCCGATAATAGAGCTGGAATATTTAGATAACTATTTTGCGGTTGATGAGAACCTATACAGACACTTTCATCAGCTAATTTTACATGCATGCTTTCTCTGTCTACGTCTGAATGAACAGCTACTGTTGAAATTCCCCATTCTTTACAAGCTCTGATTATTCTGACTGCAATTTCCCCACGGTTTGCAATTAAAATTTTTTTAAACATTATTCTAAAACTATAAGAGCTTGACCGAATTCTACAGGTTGGCCATCAGATACTAGAATTTCCTTTACAATTCCATCCGATGTTGACGGAACATGATTCATAGTTTTCATTGCCTCTACGATCATGACTGTATCACCTTTTTTGATTTTTTTTCCAACCTCAACAAATTTTTTAGCTCCAGGTTCAGGTGCATGATAGGCAGTGCCAATTATTGGTGAAGTTACTTCAGTACCTAATTTAGTATTTCTTCTAGTTTCAGAGTTTTCTGTTGAAGAAGAATTATCGTTTGATTTTGGTAAAGGTCGATTATTTATTGCAATATTATTTTTTGAAACTTTTATTTTTGTATCTTTTTCAGTGTATTCTAATTCTGTAAGATTAAACTCATCTAAATAATCACTTAACTCTTTAATAATTTTTTTATCAATTTTCATTTTTTAAAAGTTTGTGCATCGAAATTATGGCCAAAATATAACCATTAGCTCCTAAACCAAAAATTCCACCTGTTACTATATCACTTATTAAAGACTTTTGTCTAAATTCCTCTCTTTTATATATATTGGAAATATGAAGTTCTATTATTGGTTTTTTAAAAATTTCTAAAGCATCTCTTATTGCCACAGAGGTATGAGTAAATGCAGCAGCATTAATTATTATTCCATCAAATTTATTTCTTGAATCTTGAATAATATCTACTAATTCACCTTCTACATTGGATTGTGTAAATTCAACATCTAAATTCAACTCTTGACTTTTTTTTTTGCAATTTTCTCTCAATTTCTCAAAAGTAATTGATCCATATTGTGATTGTTCTCTCTCACCTAATAGATTAAGATTTGGACCATTAATAATAATAATTTTATTATTCATTCAGCTCTTATATACGATGAAAAAAGTAAAAAAAATAAAAATTAAGATAAATGGTAAGTTTAAGTTCATTAGTGATAACACAAGTTTACTGAAACTTGTAAATGATCTAAAAATACCCTTAAAAAAAGTAGCGATTGAATTAAATCATGAAATAATGGATAAAAAAAAATTGAATAAAAAAATTTTAAATAAAAATGACAGAGTTGAAATAGTTCATTTTATTGGAGGTGGATGATTGAAAAAAGATAGTTTTATTGTTGCAAATAAAAGATTTAAATCAAGGTTAATTGTAGGTACAGGCAAATATAAAAATATGTCTCAATGTGCTAGAGCCATTGAATTGTCTGGTGCAGATATAGTTACAGTGGCTGTGAGAAGAGTAAATATATCTGATAAAAATAAACCTTTATTAATGGATTATATTGATCCAAAAAAAATTACTTATTTACCAAATACCGCAGGATGCTTTAATTCTAATGAGGCTTTAAGAACATTGAGATTGGCTAGAGAAATAGGTGGATGGAAATTAGTAAAATTAGAAGTCTTGGGAGATAAAGAAAATTTATTTCCTGAAATGATTGAAACTCTTAAATCAACAGAAATTTTGACTAAAGAGGGTTTTAAAGTTATGGTATATTGTAATGACGATCCATTAATGGCTAAAAGGCTCGAGAACTCTGGTGCTTGTGCCATTATGCCACTAGCTGCACCAATCGGATCTGGTCTGGGTATTTTAAATAAAGTAAATGTAAAAATAATTAGAAAACAAACTAAGTTACCTTTGATTATTGATGCGGGACTTGGTCAGGCTTCAGATGCTACAATTGCAATGGAATTGGGATGCGATGGCGTTTTAGTAAATACTGCAATCGCTAAAGCAAAAAAACCATTTGAAATGGCTTTAGCATTTAAGAACGCTGTTTTGGCTGGAAGACAATCTTATCTATCTGGACGAATAAAAAAAAACTTTATTGGTGAGGCTTCTTCACCAACTAAAGGTATTATTTAGCTTTTTTGTAAAATTTTTTTTTTTTAAAAGTTTTCTTCTTAAATTTCTTTTCTTTGAGATCAATTATATTACTTTCTTTTTTTTGTTGATCAAGATTTTTTAATTTTTCTTTATATTCAATTAATTCTAAAGTTTTTTTAGTTCTATTCTTTACATCAATTATATACTCTGGAATAATCAAATTATTGTCTGTTATGATATCAATTTTCATTTTGTTCTTTTTTTCAAAGTAGGTGAGATCCTCAACAAAGTTTTCTTTTAAAAAATCAGAAATTTTTTCACAAACCTTAAGATCAACAAATTTTGCTTTATTTAAAACAGCTTTTAACTCAACCAATTTAAGAAGTTTCAATGCAAAAGACTCATCAGTTAAATTAACTTTCCATTTGACAGCGCTTTCTCTAAGTCTTTGTCTAGACATTTCGAGTAAACCAAAATTACTTATTCTTCCTATTTGAATACGAGCTCTATCAGATCGACATTTTTCTTTTAATCTTCTTTCAACTGATCTTCTATTCCCAAAACTTAGCATATCTATAAAGTCAATAATTATTAATCCTGAGAGATCTCTTATTTTTATTTGTCTTGCTATCTCATCTGCAGCCTCTAGATTTGTATCGAGAGCAGTATTTTCTACATTCTTTTGCTTGATAGAACTTCCAGAGTTAATATCAATTGAAATCAATGCCTCTGTTGGATTTATTACTAAGTATCCCCCTGAATTTAATTTTATTTCAGAGTCAAATATTTGGTTTAATTTTTGTTCAATTCCAACTTCTATGAATAATGGAACTTTTCCTCTGTATTTTTTAATCTTTTTTACATGGGTTGGCATCATCATTTTCATAAAATTTTGAGTTTTTTTGTAACCCTCGTTTCCTTCAACAATAATATTTTTTGTATTTTCGTCGTACATATCTCTTAAAGTTCTTTTGATGATTTCACTTTCTTGATGAATTAAAGAGGGTGCAATAGAATTTAGAGCATTATCTTTGATTTGATTCCAATTATTTATAAGAGTTGTCAAATCATGACTAATTTCATTTTTAGTTTTGTTACATCCTGCTGTTCTGACTATAAGACCCATCTCTTTTGGAATTTCTATTTCATTTAATATTGCTCTTATTTTTTTTCTATCTACAGGATTAAATATTTTTCTGGATATTCCTCCTCCTTTTGGAGTATTTGGCATTAAAACTATATACTTTCCAGCTATCGAAATAAATGTACTTAAAGCAGCACCTTTTTGACCTCTTTCGTCTTTAATGACTTGAACAAGAATTACTTGATTTGGTTTAATAACTTCTTGAATCTTATATCTTTTAAATTTAGATTTTTTTTCATCTTTTTTTTCATTATCATTTTTTGGAAAATCTTTATCATCTGTGTCTTTTTTCTCTATTGGATCTTCAATCTCTAATTTTCCTTCCGCAAGATTTTCTTCCTCTTTTGCCTCAACTTCTTTTGATAATTCTTCCCTTGCTTTTTTCTCCTCTATTTTAATAATCTCTAAATCACTTTTCGGTATTTGATAATAATCTGATTGAATATCATTGAATGATAAAAAACCATGTCTCTCTCTTCCGAAATCAACAAATGCAGCTTGCAATGAAGGTTCAATTCTACTTACTTTGCCTAAGTATATGTTATTTTTGATTAGATTATTTTTTAAACCTTCGTATTCGTAATCTTCGATATTATTGTCTGATTTAAGTACAACTCTAGTTTCATTTGGATGCGATGCATCGATATATAAATTTTTTTCCATAATATTTTATTTGATTTTTTCATTTAATTAATAAGTTATAAATTTTGTTAAACGATCTTGCCTTATCTTTACCAAATTCCGGTATATAATGATATATAAAATGAGTACACTGATAAAAAAAATAGTTACTATTTTTCTAAGTTTTTTGCTTTTAGCCTCAATTTTGATATTTGCAATATTATGGACTTTTTCAAATAATATTCCAGATTATAAATTTTTGAAAAACTATAAACCCCCTGTTTCCAGTAAAGTGTATTCAGGTGATGGTAAATTAGTTGCAGATTTTTCTAAGGAAAAAAGAATATTTGTTCCTTATGAGTCAATACCTAAAAATATAGTAAATTCTTTTTTATCTGCTGAAGATAAGAATTTTTTTTCACATCCTGGTGTTGATGCTAAAGGAGTATTGAGAGCTACAATCAATAACATTCGAAATATAATGACTTCAAAAAGATTGGAAGGAGCATCCACTATAACACAACAAGTCGCCAAAAATTTTTTATTAACAAATGAAGTAAGTTTGAATAGAAAAATTAAAGAGGCCATTTTAGCTTTTAGAATAGAAAGAGCTTTATCAAAAGAACGAATTTTAGAATTATATTTAAATCAAATTTATCTTGGAAGTGGTGCATATGGAGTAGCAGCTGCAAGTTTAGAATATTTTGATAAATCTATCAAAGAATTAGACTATGCTGAGGCAGCACTTTTAGCTGCACTTCCAAAAGCTCCAAGTAAATATAACCCTTATAAAAATTTAGAATTAGCAAAATTTAGAAGAGATTTAGTGCTAAAAAATTTATTAGAAAATGAATTTATTGATAATCAAAAATATTTAAATTTAAAAAAAAAAAAGATTAACCTTAAGAAGACCAAAAAAGTTTTTTTAGAAGATGCACAATATTATATAGAGGATGTAAGAAAAAATATTATTGATAATCTTTCATATGAAAAAGTTTACAAACAAGGGTTTAATATCAATACTCCAATTGATTTAGAGTTACAAAATATTGCGACTACATCTTTAAGAGATGGCTTAATTTTATATGATAAAAGAAAAGGTTGGCGTGGACCCTTGGTTAATAAAATTTATAAAGATGACTGGCACAAAAATTTAGAAGAATTTGAATTAGAAAAATCAATAAATTGGGAATTAGCAATTGTAAAAAAAATAGATCAATTTTCTGCAAGAATTGAAACAAAAAAAGAATTTAATGGAATAATTGAATACAAGAGTATCTCGTGGACAAAAAAAGAATTTGAGGAATTATTTTCGGTTGGGGATATTATTTATGTGAAAAAAATAATTGACAATAAATATGATTTAAAACAATTACCGAAAATAAATGGTGGTATTGTTGTTATGGACCCTTATACTGGTAGAGTTTTAGCTCTAAGTGGAGGATTTAGTTTTAAAAATAGTGAATTTAATAGAGCTACTCAAGCATTAAGACAACCTGGTTCAGCATTTAAACCTTTTATATATGCACTAGCTTTAGAAAATAAATATACCCCAACATCCTTAGTTTTAGATGCACCATTAGTGTTAGATCAAGGAACTGATTTAAAAATGTGGAAACCTGAAAATTATGGAAAAAAATTTTACGGATTATCAACAGTTAGAACAGGACTTGAGAAATCTAGAAACCTTATGACAGTTAGAATTGCTCAAAATTTAGGCATAGAAAAAATTATTAAACTATCAAAAGATTTAGGAATTTATGATAATCCTGACAAACTTTTATCTGTATCTCTTGGTTCAGTAGAAACTACTTTATTAAGATTAACTGCAGCATATTCAACATTTATAAATAAAGGTAAACTTGTTGAACCGATTATAATTGACAGGATTCAAGATAGCGAGGGAAATACAATTGTAAATAATGAAAAAAGATCTTGTATAAATTGCAATCAAATTTCTTTTACCGGAAATTTTTATCCAAAAATAAACGATAAATATAAACAAATTTTTTCACCTCAGACCGCATATCAAGTAACCTCTTTACTTGAGGGAGTTATTCAAAGAGGAACTGGAAAAAAATTGAGAAAATTAAAACTTAACATAGCTGGAAAAACTGGAACTACTAACGAGAACACTGATGCGTGGTTTATTGGTTTTACTTCAAATTTAGTTATAGGAGTTTATGTAGGAATGGATAATCCTTCACCACTTGGTAAATATGAAACAGGATCAAAAACAGCACTTCCAATTTTTGAAAAATTTGTAAGTAAAGCAATAAAAAAGTCAGATGCTAGACCTTTTAAAGTTTCAGAAGGAATCACTCTTATGGTTGTAGACTCTACAACTGGACAAAAAGCTAAATTTACATCTAAAAATACTATAATGGAAGTTTATAAGAGTGAAAATGTTGTCGATGGAAAGGTTTTATACTCAAATAAAAATAGATTAGATACAAATAATATATTAAACTTCTACTAATGGATGATAAATATTTAGATTTGAAAAAAGAAATTGAAAAAATAAATCAAAGAATAAAGGAGTATCTTTGAGAAAAATAATATTTATTCAAAATTAGAAAATATTAATAAAAAGATGCTAGAAGAAAACTTCTGGCAAGACAAATCTAGATCAAAAAACATTATTAAAGAAAAAAAACTTTACGAAGATTTGATCAATAATTTCCATGAAAGTGCTCAAAAATTTAATGATTTAATTGATCTTAATAACTTAGCAGAGGAAGAAGAAGATCTTAATACAAAAAATGATATTTTAAAAAATCTTAAAGAATTAAAAGAAATTGTCAAAAAAAATGAAATAAAATGTTTTTTATCTAATCAAGCTGATAGTTTAGATTGTTATATAGAAATTCATGCTGGCGCAGGAGGGACAGAAAGTCAAGACTGGGCAAATATGCTTCGAAGAATGTACTTAAAGTGGGCTGATAGTAAAAAATTTAGATCAAGTTTAATTAGTGAACATAAAGGTGATGAGGCTGGCATAAAATCATCTACGATTAAAATAGAAGGTGATTATATTTTTGGTTTATTGAAAAAGGAGTCCGGAATTCACAGATTAGTAAGAATTTCACCATTTGATTCAGGAGCAAGAAGACATACAAGTTTTGCAAGTATTTGGGTTTATCCTGTCATTGATGAAAATATTAATATAGAAATATTAGATAAAGATTTGAGAATTGATACTTATAGATCTAGTGGAGCAGGCGGCCAACATGTAAATACAACTGATAGCGCAGTAAGAATTACTCATTTACCGACTAAAATAGTGGTGCAATGTCAGAATGAAAGATCACAACATAAAAATAAAGAAACTTGTATGAATATGTTGAGAGCAAGATTGTATGATTTTGAGATTAAGAAAAAAGAGAAAGCTTCAGAGAATTTAGAGTCATCAAAATCTGAAATAGGATGGGGCCATCAGATAAGATCTTATGTTTTGCAACCTTATAGGCTAGTCAAAGATAACAGGACAAATTTTGAGAGCACTAATCCAGATAAAGTACTAGATGGAGAAATAGACGAATTTTTAGAAAATTCACTATATCAAATTAAATGAAAAAAATAATTTATAGATCTATATTTTCTTTAATAATCCTTGCATTTTTATTTTTGGTTTATTTGACAATATTTGGTATTGAAACTTCGAAATTTAATACGCAAATTGAAAATAAATTAAAAACAATAAATAAAGATTTTGCAATCCAATTAAATCAAATAAAATTAGTTTTAGACCCATTAAAATTTCAATTAAACGCCAAGACTTTAGGACCAAAATTGAAGTATAAAAATAAAAGTATTGATTTAGAAAATATTCAAACGAAAATTTCTTTAAAGTCATTACTTGAAAATCAATTTTCTCTAGAAAACTTAATCATTTCAACAAAATCTCTTGAGATAAAAAATTTAGTTTCAATTGCTCGATCTATTAACACAAACACCGAATTATTTATTTTAGAAAACTTAATTAAAAAAGGTTATTTAATCGCCGATTTGAATTTAAACTTTGATGAAAAAGGAAATTTAAAAGATAATTTTATAATTACTGGTTTAGTTAAAGATACTAAAATAGATATATTTAAGAAATATTGATAATTTAGATTTAATTTTTGATATGAATAATCAAAGTTTAAATTTACAAGATATTAAATTATCATTAAACGATTTAGATTTTTTATCTGAAAAAATAAATATATCTAAAAAAGAAAAAAATAAGTTTGAATTTCAAGGTCAATTTGAAAATAAAAAAATCAATCTTAATAACGAGAATATTGATCAATTTTTTGAATTTAAATTTTTAGAAAATAAGGTTCAAGAATTGACTTTTAGCTCAAAAAACTATTTTTCTTTTCTTTTAGACCAAAAATTTAGAATTGAAAAATATGATATTAAATCAGAAATAGATGTTGATAAATTTTTGATTTCTAACAGTCTTTTTTTAAAAAAATTTTTTCCTGAAATAAAAAAAGATTTTTTATTCACTAATCATGAACTAAAGGTTAATTTTCAAAAAAACAAATTTAATGTAACAGGTTCAGGTGATGTATTATTCCAAAATCAAAAAGATAGTATTAAATATACGGTAGATAAAAAAAACAATGTCTATTATTTTGATACACTTTTGAAAATAAAAGATAATCCATTTAATTTGAATTTTTTAGGTTTTGAAAAAAAAACAAATACACAATTGTCTATAAAAGTTAAAGGAAATAAGAAGCTTAAAGAAAAGACAAAATTCAACTCTATTCTTATGGAGGAAGAAGATAATAAAATTGAAATTCAAAATCTTATTTTGAGTAAAAATTTAAAAATTGTTGACTTAAATAAAGCTAATTTTCATTTTATAGATAAAAAATCTCAACTTAATAAGTTTAATTTTTATAAAAAAAATAACGAATATTTTTTAGAGGGACCTAATTTGAATGCTGATGATATAATTGAAAATCTTATCAGTGACTCTGAAAATCCAAAAATTCTAGATAATGATTTTAAAGTTTATTTAAAATTAGATAATATTTTATTTGATGAAAATCATAATCTCAAAAATTTTAAAGGAAATTTATTTATCAAAGATCAACAAATAATAGATGGAAGTTTATCTGGTTTGTTTTCTGAAAATAAAAAATTTGTGTATACTGTAAAATCTTTTAATAATGAGATAATTACAACACTTTTTGTGGATCGAGCAGAGTCTTTAGTTGATAGGTATAAATTTATTAAAGGTTTTAAGGGTGGTGAACTTGATTTTTATTCATCAAAAAATGCTAAAGAGTCTTTTTCAAAAATAAAAATTTATAATTTTAAATTAAAAGAACTTCCAGCTCTAACAAAGCTGCTAACACTTGCATCTTTACAAGGTATTGCTGATTTGCTTTCAGGAGAGGGTATAGGATTTAATGAATTTGAAATGAGTTTTAAAAATAAAAAAGATGTTATGATTATTGAAGAAATTTATGCAATTGGACCAGCTATATCAATTTTAATGGATGGTTATATTGAAAAAAATAAGTTGATCAGTCTACGTGGTACACTTGTTCCGGCTACTACAATAAATAAAGCGATAGGCAATATACCAATTTTGGGAAAAATACTCGTTGGCTCTAAAACAGGAGAAGGTGTATTTGGAGTAAGTTTTAAAATAAAAGGACCACCTAAAAATTTAGAGACAACCGTAAATCCTATTAAAACATTAACACCAAGATTTATTACAAGAACTTTAGAAAAAATTAAAAAAAACTAATTAATTTGAATTTTTATGTGTCTTTTTTTTCCAACAGATAGTTTTAAATAATCTTTATTAAGTAATTCTTCATTCAAAGAATATTTTTCATCAGAAATCAATATGTCATTTATCTTTATCGCATTTCCCTTGATTAATCTTCTTATTTCACTTTTAGAACTTTCTAATTTTGATAAAACAACTAGATCAATAATATTTAATTTGTTTTCAAATTCTTTTTTTTTAATTTTGATTGATGGCATATTAGATCCAAGAGTATTACCTGAAAAAGCTTCTTTTGCGGCTCGCTCTGAATCTATTGCTGATTTTTTGCCATGAAGCATTGTAGTAGACTCATTAGCTAATAGTATTTTTAATTCATTGATATTTTTATTTTGTAAATTATTTATTTCTTCAATCTCTAAATCTGTGAAAATTTTTAAAAATTTAATAACATCTCTATCATCTACATTTCTCCAAAATTGCCAATACTCATATGCTGACAAAAACTTTTTATCTAACCAAATTGCTCCAGTTTCAGTTTTACCCATTTTAGCACCGGACGCTAATGTAATCAGAGGTGTTGTTAATCCATATACCTGTTTATTTGAATATCTTTTAATCAACTCTACACCATTAACTATATTTCCCCATTGATCAGATCCTCCTATTTGAAGCAAACAATCCTTTTTTTTATTTAATTCTAAAAAATCATATGCTTGTAAGATCATGTAATTAAATTCCATATAACTTAATGACTGTTCTCTCTCTAATCTTGTTTTAACACTATCAAAACTCAACATTTTATTTATTGTAAAATGCTTTCCAATTTCTCTTAAAAATTTTATATAATTAAGATCCTTTAACCAAGAATAATTGTTTACAAAAATAGGTTTAGTTTTTGGATTTTTGGTATCAAGATAATTCTTTAATATTTTCTCAATATTTTTTATATTTTTTTCAATATCTCTCTCACTTAATATAGTTCTTGTTTTATCTTTTCCAGAAGGGTCACCAATTCTAGTAGTACCACCACCTAATAGAACTATAGGTCTATGTCCATGTTTTTGTAAAAGTCTTAAACACATTATTTGAAGTAGACTTCCTACGTGTAAGCTTTCAGCTGTGCAATCAAATCCAATATAACCTTTGATTTTCTGTTTATCTAATAATTCAGAAAGATCACTCTCATCTGTACACTGATAGAAGAAGCCTCTATCTTTAAATTCTTTTAAAAATTTATTCATAAGCTTATAATTCTACAATATACAAATTTTATTAAAAAAAAATAATAATGGGAAAGATATATACAGCTATTGGTTTGATGAGCGGTACGTCTATGGATGGTGTAGATTTATCAGTTATTCGATCTGATGGAGAATATGAATATACTCATATTTTAGATAAATATTTTGAATATGATGAAAAATTGCATAAAAAGTTAGTGGATTTAAGGGGTCAAATTTTTACCCAAAAGGATTTAATTAAATTTTCAGAGGAATTAAAAATACTTGAGCGGGAAATTACAATTTTTCATATTAAAATCGTAAAAGATATTGAGACGAAATATAGAGATAAAATAGATTTAGTTGGCTTTCATGGGCAAACAATTTTTCATGATTCTGATAACAAAACATCAAAACAATTAGGAGATGGGAATTTGTTATCTCAATTGACTAGAAAAACTGTAGTTTATGATTTTAGGCAAAATGATTTAAATCATGGAGGTCAAGGTGCACCATTAACTCCAATTTTTCACAACTTAATATCTAATAAAATTTACAATGAAAATAAGAGAGAATGTCCTAATTTTTTAAATATAGGTGGAATATCTAATATTACAAATACAATTAAAAATGAGGAACTTTCAAAAAAAAATATTGAAGCATTTGATATTGGACCTGGTAATTGTTTAATAGATGAATGGATCAGAAAAAATACTAATAAAAAATTTGATGAAAATGGCTCAGTTGGAAAGTCAGGAAAGATTAATCAAATTATATTAAATCAAACAATAGAAAATTTTAATTCTATTTCTTATAATAAGTCTTTAGATATTAAAGATTTTGATATTTCTTTTGTAAGAGGACTTAGTCTAGAGGATGGTTGTGCGACCATAACAAATTTTACAGCTTATTTAATTTCTGAGGGTATTAAATATTCAAAAAATAAGAATGATTACACTTCAAGTAAATATTTAGTTTGTGGTGGAGGTAGAAAAAATATTCATTTAATTGAGTCTATTAAAAAATATTTAAGTGATAATCGTCGGATAAGTATAGATCTAATTGATCAATTTAATTATGATGGAGATTTTATAGAGTCTCAAGCTTTTGGATATTTGGCAATTAGATCTTTTTTAAAACTTCCAATTTCTTTTCCATCAACTACAGGATGTAATAGACCTATAAGTGGAGGCATTATTGCTAAAAATTTTTAATAAAGTGCAGTCTCTTTTTTTATATATTTATTTAGATTCTTGATTAAATTATCTTCACTCTTTGAAAAAAAATGATTAGCATCAGAAACTGCTTGAAATTCTACCTTAATACCTTTTTGTGAACTTAGTCTCTTATTAAGCTCACTAATATACTCTGATGGTACTAATTCATCTTTTTTTCCATAAATTATAACGCCAGATGTAGGACATGGTGATAGGAAAGAAAAATCATAAACATTAGGCTGAGGAGATATAGCAACAAATCTATTTATTTCGGGTCTTCTCATAAGGAGCTGCATTGCTATTAATGATCCAAATGAAAAACCAGAAACCCAACATTGAGAGTTATCAAAATTTTCCCTTTCTAACCAATCTAATGCAGCTGCTGCATCGGCAAGTTCACCTTGACCATTATCAAATTCACCATCGCTTTTACCTACTCCTCTAAAGTTTACTCTACAAACTGAGAAATCATTCTCTTTAAAAGTGTTAAATGTTTCAACAACAACTTTATTATTCATAGTTCCACCATACTGAGGATGAGGTTGCAAAACTAATGCAATAGGAGAAGTATTTTTTTTACTTTTGTAATATTTTGCTTCCAGTCTTCCTGCTGGACCAGGTATGAAAATTTCTAAAACTTTATTATCCATTTTTGGTATTGATTATTATTCTCAAAAAAAAATTAGGTTTATCACAACTGCGTGACAAAATGTTAGTTTTTTTTTACTGCAGATACTTGACTATTTTAGTCAGGTTTATATATACCCAATAAAATAAAGGATTTATGAAATTAACTTCTAAAGGCAGATATGCGGTAATGGCTTTAGCGGACCTCGCTAGATTTGATAATATCCATCCAGTTTCTCTAAGAGACATCTCTTTAAGACAAGGTATTTCTTTGGATTATTTAGAGCAAATTTTTTCAAAATTGAGAAAAAAAGAAATAGTACAAAGTGTAAGAGGAACACAAGGTGGATATGTTTTAAATAAAAAAGCTAAAGAAATTAAATTAACAAATATATTTGATGCTGTTGATGAAAAAGTAAAAACAGTTCAATGTAAAAAAGAGTCTAAAAAAGGCTGCAATGGTAAATCGACTAAATGTTTAACACATAATCTTTGGGATGAGTTAGAGAGCCATATTAATAATTTTTTTGAGGAAAAAAGTCTGGATGATTTAGTTAAAAATAATAGCGAAAGACGGATTTAAAAATGGATACAAGAGAAAAAGATATAGAAAATTTAAAAGATTACAAATATGGATTTTCAACTGATATTGAAAATATAAAAGCACCCAAAGGTTTAAATGAAGAAGTTATAAAGTTTATTTCAAATATTAAAAAAGAGCCAAAATGGATGTTAGAATTCAGATTAAATGCTTTTCAAAGATTCAAACAGTTAAAAGAGCCAAACTGGCAAAAACCAAAATATCCTAAAATAGATTATCAAGATTTGTATTATTATTCTGCACCAAAAAGCATGAAGGATAAACCGAAAAGTCTTGATGAGCTTGATCCAAAGCTTTTAGAAACTTATAAAAAATTAGGTATCCCTTTACAAGAACAAGCAAGACTAAACGGAATAGCAGTAGATGCTGTGTTTGACTCTGTTTCTGTTGCAACAACCTTTAAAGAAGAATTAACTAAACAAGGAATAATTTTTTGTTCAATGTCCGAAGCCATTCAAAAACATCCAGATCTAGTAAAAAAATATCTTGGTACGGTAATACCAACTACAGATCATTTTTTTGCAACTTTAAATTCGGCAGTATTCACAGATGGATCATTCGTTTACATACCTGAGGGAGTAAGATGTCCAATGGAGCTTTCAACTTATTTTAGAATAAATGCATCTGAGACAGGACAGTTCGAAAGAACACTCATTATAGCAGATAAAGGAAGTTATGTGAGTTATCTTGAAGGATGTACTGCACCAATGAGAGATGAAAATCAATTACATGCAGCTAACGTGGAATTAATTGCTTTAGATGATGCAGAAATAAAATATTCTACTGTTCAAAATTGGTACCCAGGTGATGAAAATGGTAAAGGTGGTATTTATAATTTTGTTACTAAAAGAGGATTATGTAAAGGAAAAAATTCTAAAATTTCATGGACACAAGTAGAAACAGGCTCAGCTATTACATGGAAATATCCAAGTTGTATTTTAAAAGGTGATAATTCAATAGGTGAATTTTACTCAATAGCTATAACAAACAATCATCAAAAAGCTGACACAGGAACTAAGATGATACACTTAGGAAAAAACACAAAAAGTAAAATTATTTCGAAAGGAATAAGCGCAGGATTTTCAGACATGACTTATAGAGGTCTTGTTGATATTAATTCAAAAGCAAAAAACTCAAGTAATTACACTCAATGTGACTCTTTATTAATGGGCAACAAATGTGGTGCTCATACAGTTCCATACATCAAAAATAAAAATTTTGATTCTAATATTGCTCATGAAGCAACAACATCAAAAATAAGTGAGGAACAATTGCATTATTGTCAACAGAGAGGACTTAACCCTGAAGAGGCAGTGGGATTGATCGTAAATGGTTTTTGCAAAGAAGTTCTTCAACAGTTACCTATGGAGTTTGCCGTAGAGGCACAAAAACTAGTAGGCATAAGTTTAGAGGGGAGCGTTGGCTAATGCTAAAAATTAATAATTTAAACGCAAATGTTGAAAACAAGTCAATTTTAAAAGGTTTTTCGTTAAATATAAATCCAGGAGAGGTGCATGCAATAATGGGCCCAAATGGATCAGGTAAAAGCACATTATCAAATATTTTGTCAGGTAAAAAAGGATATGAAATTTCAGGGGAAGTTTTATTTGAAAATAATAATTTATTTGATTTGGAGACAGAGGAACGGGCACATAAAGGTATTTTTTTAGCATTTCAATATCCATTAGAAATCCCAGGTGTAAATACTAATATTTTTTTAAAAACTTCTTTAAATGCCATTAGAAAAGCCCGAGGTCAGAAAGAACTTGATGCTATTGAGTTTTTAAAACTCGTAAAAGATAAAGCAAAAGAGCTTAAATTTGATGAAGAAAAATTAAATAGACAACTTAATGTTGGTTTTTCTGGGGGTGAAAAAAAGAAAAATGAAATTTTACAAATGTCAATGTTGGCACCTAAATTATCAATATTAGACGAAACAGACTCAGGCTTAGATATTGATGCTCTTAAAATAGTGGCAGATGGAGTAAACACTCTGCGTAATAACGAAAATTCGTTTTTGATAATTACCCATTATCAAAGACTATTAGATTATATAAAGCCAGACTTTGTTCATGTTTTAATGAATGGAAAAATAATAAAGTCAGGCGGCCCAGAGCTTGCAATAGAACTAGAAAAAAAGGGATATGAAAGTTTTAATTAAATGAAAGAGCAATTAAAGATAGATTTTGAAAAAATATTAAAGATATCTAATTTCTCAGAAAAAGATATTAAATTTAAAAAAGATGAATTAGATAAATTTATTGAAAATGGCTTTCCGAGTAAAAAACTTGAAAATTGGAAATTTTTAGATCTTAGTCAAATCATAAATAAAAATATTGAGAACATAAGTTTTTACAACGATTATTCTACAACAAATAAAATTGATACATCAATTTATATCGATGGTTTAGAGCACAATAAAATTATTTTTATTAATGGGAGAATAGAAAAAATAGAATTTGGTTATGAGGATAAAAATCAGATAGAAATATATGATGATATTAAATTTGAGGATAATTTTAGTGTCAAAAACTCTTTAGTTAATTTGAATAATGCCTTTAGTAATAAATATTATAAGATTTTAGTTAAAAAAGGTTACTCAATAAAAAAACCTCTTGTCATTTATCATTTAACCAATCAGAAAATGAAATCAAAGAATATAAATTTAAGGTTAGATTTTGAGCTTGAACAAAACAGTTCATTAAAGTTGATAGATTTTTTTAATGACACTACTGATAAAAATTTTATGAATATTTTTTATAACTTTAAATTAAAAAATGATTCAATTTTAAAAAATTATAAGATTGATAAATCATTAAATCAAAATCTCAAATATTCGTACAATAATATTGATCAAGAAAAAAATAGTATTTCAGAAACATTTATATTTTCTGCAGGTTCAAATTATTTTAAAAATGAAATAAATTGTAATCTTGGAGGTGAATATTCATCAGCATTTATAAACGGTATTTTTTCATTAAAAAATGATCAACAACACGAAATCAGATCAACAGTAAATCATTTAGTAGAAAACACCAAAAGTTATCAATTAATAAAAAGTGTACTTGGAAAAAATTCCAAAGCTGCTTATCAAGGACGAATATATGTAGACTCTAAAGCTCAAAAAACAGATGGTTATCAATTAAGCAAAGCGATACTATTAGATGAGACATCAGAGTTTAATGCGAAACCTGAATTAGAAATTTATGCTGATGATGTAAAATGTTCTCATGGATCAGCTTCTGGTAGTCTTAATGAAGACTCAATTTTTTACTTGATGTCTAGAGGTCTAAATTACAAACAATCCAAAGAACTTTTGATTAATGGTTTTATGTTGGATGTTGTTGAAAAAATTACGGATTTAGAAATTAAAAATTTGATAAAAAATATGATTGGATTGAAAGAATGAATATAGATAATATTAAAAAAGAGTTCCCGATTTTTGATGAAAAAATTCAAAATAATGATCTGGTTTATTTGGATAGTGCCAATTCTTCACAAAAACCCAAAGTTGTTCTAGATAGAATTAACGACTTTTATTCTAAACAATTTTCTAACGTTGGAAGAAGTTTGCATTATTTGGCAGTAGCAGCGACTAATTTGTATGAAAATACTAGATCTTCAGTCCAAAAATACATAAATGCTAAAGATAAAAATGAAATTGTATTTACTAAAGGAGCCACCGAAGCTTTAAATTTAGTTGCAAACACGCTTGGACAATCAATTCTTGAACCAAATGATGAAGTTTTAATCACAGAATTAGAACATCATTCAAATTATGTTCCTTGGCACTTTTTAAGAAAGTCTAAAAATATTAAGATAAAATTTGCTGAAATTAATGAAGATGGAGATTTACCAATAGAAAATATCGAAAAAGAAATTACAGAAAAAACAAAAGTTATTGCCATTACTCACTTGTCTAATGTAACTGGCGCTGTATTGCCAATTAAAGAAATAACTCAGTTGGCTCACTCAAAAGGAATTGTAGTTGTTGTTGATGGTTGTCAAGGAGGACCACATTTGAAATTAGACATGCAAGACTTAGATTGTGATTTTTATGCAATTTCATGTCATAAAATGTATGGGCCGACAGGTCTCGGTGTATTGTATGGAAAAAAGAAATGGCTTGAACTTCCCAATAAGTATGAAGCTGGAACAATGGCTACTGCTCAAGTAATTGCTTTTGATCAGTCAATAAAATTTTTAGAAAGTATTGGCATCGAAAAAATTATAAAGCATGAAAAAGAATTAATAGAATATGGACAAGAAATTTTACAAAAAAACAATTCTGTTAAATTAATTGGAAATCCTAAAAAACGTAGTGGAGTATTATCCTTTACAATTAAAGGTGTTCATCCACATGATATTGCAACTATTTTAGATGAAACAGGAGTCGCAATTAGAGCAGGCCATCATTGTTGTCAAATACTTCATGATAAATTAGGCATTCCTGCCAGCGCAAGAGCATCTTTAGGAGTTTATAATTCTAAAGATGACTTGGATAAATTGAATGAAGGAATTAGTAATTGTAAAAAGATTTTTGATTTAAAATGAACTTAAAAGAATTATATCAAGAAATAATTTTGGAACATGGAAAAAATCCAAGAAATTTAGGTAAAACAGAAAATTTTAATAAAGATGCTAAAGGTAACAATCCATTATGCGGTGATAATGTCCATGTATATTTAAAATTGAACGATCAAAGAAAAGTTGAGGATATATCTTTTGAAGGAAGTGGTTGTGCAATATCTATGGCATCTGCATCTATAATGACAGATTTGATAAAAGGTAAAAGTGATAACGAGGCTAAAGAAATTATTGAGGATTTTTTAGGAATGATAAAAGAAAATCCTGAATTAAAAAATAAAATTTTAAAAGAAGATGATAAAACAAAGTTAATGTGTCTTTCAGGAGTAAAACAATATCCAATGAGAGTTAAGTGTGCGACTTTATCATGGCATACATTAGTTTCAGCAATGGAAAATGATGGAAAAGAAGTGAGCACAGAGAATTAATATTTATGGAAGTGAAAGATAAAATAATCAGTGAAATTAGAAAAATTTATGATCCTGAATTACCAGTTAATATTTATGAATTAGGTTTAATTTATGATATTAAAGTGAATGGTAGAAAAGCTGAAATAAAAATGACATTAACCACACCAAATTGCCCTGTTGCAGAAAGTCTACCTAAAGAGGTTAAAGAAGGAGCTATGCAAGTAGAAGAAATAGATGATGTTGATTTACAATTAGTTTGGGATCCACCATGGACTAAAGATATGATGTCTGATGCAGCTAAGTTGGAGTTAAATTTATAATGAATCCGATTATTAAATTAAGTGACAATGCTGCAAATAGAATTAAAGAGATTATGTCTAGTGCTGAAAAAAATGCTTTAGGAGTTAGAGTTTCTGTTAAATCCGGAGGTTGTGCAGGAATGTCTTATGTGATGGAATACTCTAAAGAGCTTAATCCAACTGATGAGGTAATAGAGGATAAAGGTGTTAAGGTTTTTATAGACTCAGCAGCAGTTATGTATTTATTAGGAACTGAGATGGACTATAAAAAAGAGGAATTTTCCTCAACTTTTGTATTTAATAACCCCAACGAAACTGAGAGATGCGGGTGTGGAGAGTCCTTCAAAATAGATTAAAATTGAGTATCCTGTAAGTTGCATACCAGTATTGCATAAAATGCATATCTATGATATAAGTGGTTCATGAATAAATTTGAATTTAAAAATCTTGTTAAAGACCTAAAAGATTCTTTAAAAGAAAAATCTTTTTTTAAAAATCTACGTAAGGAAGTTGAAACTGGTGCTAATGGCACACAGGATTACGTTGTTAAAAAAGGTATTAACAAAGATACAATAGCTACAACTAAACAGTAATTTAGTTACTAACAGCTATAATACATCTCAAATTCAACTGGATGAGGTGCATGCTCAAACTTATGAATTTCTTCAAATTTAAGAGCAATATAAGCGTCAATTTGATCATCTGTAAATACGCCACCTTGAGTTAAGAATTCTCTATCTTTATCTAAACTCTCCATTGCTTCTCTTAAAGAACCACAAACAGTTGGAATAGATTTTACTTCTTCAGGTGGAAGTTCATATAAATCTTTATCAAAAGACTCACCCGGGTGTATTTTATTTTTAATTCCGTCTATTCCTGCCATTAACATAGCGGCAAATGTTAAATATGGATTTCCAGATGCATCAGGGAATCTAATTTCACATCGAGCACCTTTTTTACTCAATGTTATAGGAATTCTGCAAGAGGCAGATCTATTTCTTGCAGAATAAGCTAAAAGCACCGGAGCTTCAAAACCTGGTATTAATCTTTTATAACTATTAGTTGTAGCGTTAGCAAAAGCGTTAATTGCTTTAGCATGTTTTAGTATTCCACCAATATAATGTAAAGCTGTTTCAGATAATCCCGCATATGCATCACCTGAAAACACTGGAGTGTCTCCTTTCCATATCGATTGGTGGGTGTGCATACCTGAACCATTATCACCAGCTACTGGTTTTGGCATAAAAGTTGCTGTTTTGCCGAAAGAATGTGTTACCATTTGTACAACGTATTTATATAGTTGAACATTATCTGCTTGTTGAACTAGTGTTCCGAAATACATTCCTAACTCATGTTGACTTGGAGCAACCTCATGGTGATGTTTTTCAACTTTAATTCCAACTTCTTTTAAGTTTTTTAAGTATTCACTTCGCATGTCTTGTTCACTGTCGACTGGAGCTACAGGAAAATATCCACCTTTTACTCCAGGTCTATGACCCATGTTACCATTTTCATATTCTTTACCAGAATTGTAAGGACCTTCCTTACTGTCTAAAATAAATCCACATTCGTTCATATCATTTTTAATTCGTACATCATCAAATACAAAAAACTCAGGTTCAGGACCAAAAAAAGCTTTGTCACCAATTCCTGAGGATTTTAAATATTCCTCAGCTTTTTTTGCTACACCTCTAGGATCTCTTTCATAAGGTGTTTTTTTAATTGCATCTAAAATATCACAAAAAATTACTACTGTGTTATGTGAAGTAAAAGGATCTAAAAAAAATCTTGATAAATCTGGTTTTAAAATCATATCAGATTCATTTATTGCTTTCCATCCAGCTATAGAAGATCCATCAAAAAAAACACCCTCATTTAACATACCCTCATCTACAGCGGTTGTATCCATCGTTAAATGTTGAAGTTTTCCTCTTGGATCTGTAAATCTTAAATCTACAAATTCAGCTTCTTTATCTTTTATAAATTTTAAAACGTTACTAGCACTCATTTTCTCTCCTTTGTAATTCAGATCGTTGTATTAACAAAAAAAGGCTGTTAAATAATGTTCTTTTAGTTAATAACACCTATGCATATTTCGCATAATTGTATATTTAATATTAGAAAAAAACTAACAATTTTAAGTTGAATAATGAGTTTATCGCATAAAGAACCCGTAAAGAGAGTAGAGCAGGTATTAAAAGCTTTTGATCCTAAGTTGACAGTGATCGTTTTGAAAACTTCAGCTAGAACCGCAATAGAAGCCGCCTCGTCTTTAGGATGCGAAGTTGGAGCCATTGTAAAAAGTTTACTTTTTAAAACTGAGAATTCATTTACTTTATGTTTAGTTGCTGGAGACAGAAAAGCCTCAATAATTAAGATTAAAAAAACTTTAAATATTAAAGATGTTTCTATGGCTTCAGCAGATGAAGTTAAAGATGTAACTGGTTTTACAATAGGGGGTGTTTCACCAGTAGGTCACATAAATAAGATTGATGTTTTTATAGACAATTCTTTAAAAAGATTTGAAAGTTTGTACGCTGCAGCTGGACACCCGAATTGTGTATTTAAATTAGATTTTATAAATTTACAAAAAATTACGAATGGTTCAATAAAAGAAATTTCAGAATGAGACAACCAAAATTAATAGATTATTTTTTATTGACAATATTAGCATTAATATGGGCTTCAGCTTTTTTTAATATCAAAATAGCAACTTATTCATTTGGACCAGTTACAATAGCTTTTCTAAGAGTTTTTTTCGGAGCTATACCAGTTTTATTGTTATGTTATTTTAAAAAAATTAAGATTGAGGCTTTCTCCAAAGACTGGCATTGGTTTGCAATGATCGGTTTTATAAACTTGGTTGCACCATTTTTTTTGATTGCGTATGGAGTACAGTCAGTCCAAAGTAATTTAGCAGCAATATTAATGTCTACAACTACTTTGAGTTCAACTGTTCTTGGTCATTTTTATACAAAAAA